>JBKQKT010000674.1:0-19276 GCA_052147365.1 Candidatus Korobacteraceae bacterium
ATCGCTGCTTTGGAGGAGCCACCTCGTACCTCCGAATCAGAAGTTGCCTCAGTTGTTCCTTGTAAGTCTCAAACTCCTGGCGCATTTTCACCAGCTCGATGTCGAGCTGCAGCCGTGTCTTGTAGTCATCGAAGAACGTGTTCTCCATGACGAAGGAGGTTAGAAGCATAGAAAACAGCGCCATACCCAGGATCCGTGTGTCGGCACCGGTATAGTTAATTTGCCAGCGGTGGCCTTCTGCGGTCTCGGTGATCACGAAACGCTCCGCGAGTGCGAGGGGCGTTGCGTGCGACCCGAGCTCGGACAGCTCACCCCACTTCTCGTGCAATTCCTTCACCCCATCGAATAGTCCTTGCTTCTTGGAACGCTCAAACGCTTGTTTAAAGGCTTCTTCTTGATCGTACTTGTCCAGCCAAATCGTCTGTAACGCGGGGTCCTTTAGCATGTGATGCGCATGCGCCACACACTCAACAGCGTCTCGCAGGATCGACCTTCCCTCAGCGATGCAGCCGCCTAGCGCAAGTTCTATGGCAATGCGCACCTTGGCATGAGCGTTGACATAAACCATCAAAGGAAATACCCGATTGGTGTCACGCGCAACTTCCAAGTCCTCGAATTCACGTAGCCATATGGCATCGAGCATCTGGTAGTACTTCCACAACTCTCGGAAGTCCTGAATGCTTGCAAAGAAATTCTGGCGCTTGATGGCGTAGTATTCGCGGTATTTACCCGGAATATTTTGTATCTCAAACGGAACCAATAGATCCTTTTCTTGTGGTTGATCAGTCATCGGAGTCCCTGGTCAATCTCCTCCCACTCCTACCGCTCCGCTCCGCACCGCCTCTTCCCTCGCCCGCTCTTTCTCTTTCACCGTGACTTTGCCGGGCTTCATGTTCGGAATCAGCGCGATCAATGTCCCGATCAGCACCATGTGCACGCCAATCCATAGCCACATCACAAGCGGATTCACGTGCGCCTTGATGATGGGCTTGCCCGTGTCCTGATTGCGCCCGGTGTAAACCAGATACAAATCCTCGCCGGGCCGCGAGCGGTTGGCCACCATGGTCGCGGTCTGCTCACTCGCCTTGTAAAAGCGCCGCTCGGGATACATCGTGTCAATCTTCTTACCATTCTTGTACACGTCGATGACAGCCCACTCGCTGCCGTAGTTAGGCTTATCGTCCTGGGTGTACGATTGGCACACCAGCGTATAGGCGCCAATCTGCATCTTGTCGCCGAAGCCCATCTCCTGCTCTTTGTCCTGATTAAACGGCAATCCGGCAAAACCGATGATGACCAGCACGACGCCGAAGTGCACCAGGTATCCGCCGTAACGGCGGGTGTTGCGGCGCGTCATCGTCACCATGCCCTGGAAAATGTTGGCGCCAGTCTGCCGCGCGATGACGCGTCCGCCGCGCCAGAACTCGCCGGCAACCGTCACCGTTACCATCACCGACAGTGAGATCGCCATCAGGGAGTAGAAATAGGAAGCGTCCACCCACGGCCTCATGCCGCCGATGATCAGCGCGATCGCGGTCACCAGGCCGAGCGCCACCGGCCATAGCAGGTTTCGTTTCAGGCTGTCGGACGAAGTCTTCCGCCACGCCAGCAGCGGGCCGACGCCGGTCAGGAACACCAGGAACAAGCCAATCGGCACGTTGACGCGATTGAAGAACGGCGGCCCGACCGTGACCTTCGATCCCGTTACCCACTCCGAAAGTACGGGAAAGAGAGTGCCCCACAGCACCGCGAAGCAGGCCACTAACAACACGAGATTGTTGAACAGGAAGCTTGACTCGCGCGATACCAACGATTCCAGCCGGTGCTCGCTCTTCAGCGTCTCACGGTTGCGCACGAAGAAATACACGCAGGTGGCGAACGACAGCGCCAGAAACCACACGAACCACGTTCCGATACCCGACTGCGCAAAGGCGTGTACCGAGCTGACCACGCCGCTGCGCGTAAGGAACGTGCCGAAAATCGCCAGCAGAAACGTAGTGAAGATGAGCCACATGTTCCACATCTTCATCATGCCGCGCTTCTCCTGCATCATCACCGAGTGGAGGAACGCGGTCATCGTGAGCCACGGCAGCAGCGACGCGTTCTCCACTGGGTCCCATCCCCAATATCCGCCCCATCCTAGAACTTCGTAGGCCCAGTGCGCGCCCAGAAAAATGCCGCACGTCAGGAACAGCCACGCCACCATCGTCCAGCGGCGCGTGATGTGTATCCATTTCTCGCCGGGATACCTCATGATGAGGGCGCCCAGTGCGAAGGCAAATGGCACGGTCACGCCTACGTAGCCGAGGTATAGCATCGGCGGATGAATGACCATCTCGGGATATTGCAGTAGCGGATTCAGCCCGTTGCCGTCGGCGGGAATCTGTCCGCTGACCAGGCCGAAGGGGTGCGCCGCGAAGTTCACCAGTAGCAGGAAGAACACTTGCACCGCGGCGATGATGGCCGAGGCGTACGCTGTCAACTGTGGGTCGACTTTGTAGCGCAGCCGCAGCACCAGCGCGTAGGTTGACAGCAGCCACGCCCAGAACAGCAGCGAGCCTTCCTGCCCCGACCACAGCGCTGCAAACTTGTACGCGATGGGGAGGTCGCGGTTGCTATGGTGCATGATGTAGGAAACCGAGAAATCATTGCCGAAAGCGGCAATCACCAGCGCCACGGCGGCCACGGTCACCGCCGCCCAGCAGGCAATTCCGGCGCGGCGCGCGGTCTCGCCCAGGCGATCGTCCTTGCGCCATAGCGCCAAGGCTCCCGCGATGAACGAATAGGCTGCCAAGGCCAAGGCCAGCAATAATGTAAAGCTACCAATCTGCGGCATGAAAGTTGTGTACCGTTAGTTTCGAGTCGGTCGAATCAGCGTCAATGTAGCCTCTTACGGCCGCCACTCGCTTAAGACGCAAAACTCCCGACTCGAAATTGTTCCTGAATTCCGGCCGGATTCTCCGGCGGGACGCCATCCTTGAGCGATGGTTTTCATTTTACTCGGTTTGGGCACCACCATGCGCGATTTGTGTGCACGCCGTCGCCAGTTGTACCGCGCAGCCCATCGTGGTTTACTAATCCGGTTTGTTCCCAGAGAGGACTTCTTAATGCGCAAGGTGATATTGCTTCTCGCCGTGGCTATGTGGAGCGCGCTGAGCTTCAGTCAAACGAAAGCGGCTGACAAGAATTGGATCGCAGTCAGCAACAGCTACGCCAACATGCTGGTCGAGGTTTACTTTAAGCACCATCCGGAGGGGGGAACGCAGCAGGGGTTGAGCCAGTATGACACCAAGGTTTCCCAGCCCACGCTAGCCGATGAAAACCAGGAGCGGAAAGAGACCGAGGCGGTGCTGGCCAAGCTGCAGAGCGCCACTACCGAGAAGCAGCAGCAGGACGTTGCCGAAGACCTGCAGATCATGATTCGCAGGGCCAAGCTTAACTTCAAGCGGCAGGACTTCCAGCGCACCAACGAGGTGCCGTTCCTCAATGCGAGCCTGACGGTCTTTGGCGGGCTGCAGGTCCTGCTCGATGAGCAGACGCCTGCTGAACGCCGTCCGGCGGCGGTGGTTCGCATCCGTGAGTACGCTGGACTGGAGCCGGGCTACACCGCCCTCACCGAGATTCTGAAGCAGCGTATCACCGAGCAGATGGCCAAACCCGGCGTGATTTATCCGGCGCGGGTTGAGATAGAGACCGAGATGGCGCGCAATTCCAACTACGTCCAAGGCATTGCGGCGCTCATGCAGAAGTACAAGCTGACCGGATGGGAGGAACCCTTCGCCAAGCTGAAGACCCAGTTGGCGGACTACGACTCGTGGCTTAAGGCCACAGTGCTTCCCAGGGCCCGCAACGACTTTCGCCTTCCGCCGCAGCGCTACGCAATCGACATGGAGCTGTACGGCATCGATATTCCGCCGGACCAACTCGCCGCCATGGCGCACCAGGCATTCACCGAGATCCAGGGCGAGATGCAGGCAATTGCCGCACGTATCGCGAAGCGGCGTCATGTGTCCTCGCTCGATTACCGCGAGGTCATACGCGACCTGAAGAAAGACCAGTTGGTGGGTGACGCCATCCTGCCGTTCTATCAGGAACGGCTGAAACAGATTGAGAAGATCATCGTGGAGCAGCAGATTGTGTCGCTGCCCGATCGCCCTGCGCGAATCCGCATCGCAACCGCCGCGGAGACTTCGCAGCAGCCTGCGCCACACATGGTGCCGCCGCCGTTCATCCACAATACCGGGCAGAAGGGCGAGTTTGTTCTGCCGCTGAACATTCCGGCGGGACCGGGCCAAACCTCGGCAGAAAAGTATGACGATTTCACCTTCGACGCCGCCGCCTGGACTCTGACCGCGCACGAGGCGCGGCCGGGGCATGAGCTGCAATTCGATTCCATGCTGGAGCACGGTGTGTCGCTGGCGCGCGTTCGCTACGCCTTCAACAGCACCAACGTCGAAGGCTGGGGGCTGTATTCGGAATACCTCATCAAGCCGTACATGCCGCTGGAAGGCCAGTTGGTTTCGCTGGACTACAGGCTGCATCGCGCGGCGCGTGCGTTTCTCGATCCTGAGCTGCAGGCGGAAAAAATTACGACCGCGGACGCCTTTCGCGTGCTGGAGCAGGACGTAGTGCTGTCGCACGCCATGGCTGAACAGGAGGTCGAACGTTACACGTATCGAGCGCCCGGCCAGGCCAACAGCTATTTCTACGGATACACAAAGTTGATCGCGTTGCGCGAGGAAACCGAGAGGGTTCTGGGCACTAAGTTCAACCAGAAGAAATTTCACGACTTCATCCTGGCACAGGGCTTGTTACCGCCAGACCTGATGCGCAAAGCGGTCCTCGAGCAGTTCGTACCCCAGCAGCAGAAATAGCGTGCAGTATTTGTTACGAGGCGATTACAACCACGATCAGTAACTCCGCTTGGACTTTAACGATGCTAGTAGTACACTTTGCCCCACTACGGCAGATTTCCCATTGGAATGAAAGACACGCTGCCACTTCGCGTCCGCTTCGGGGCGTTTGAGCTCGATCTCAAGTCGGGAGAGCTGTGTGAGGGAGGGCGCAAGGTCGTCCTGCCTGAACAACCCTTCCGGGTGCTGCGCATCCTGGTGGAGTATGGCGGTGAAGTCGTCAGCCGCGAAGAGATCCAGAAGCGGCTCTGGCCCAATGACACGGTAGTAGAGTTCGACCACAGCATCAACGCGGCCATCAATAAGCTGCGACGCGTACTCGGAGACTCGGCCGAGGAGCCCAAATACATCGAGACCGTGGCCCGCCGTGGTTACCGGCTGATGGTGCCGGTGGAATGGCTGGACTCCAATGCAGGTGACGTACCGCCGGATCAAGACTCTGACAACGGCGAATCTGCGGTGGCGCAACTGCAACTCGATCCCGGCAGTCTCAGCGGTAAAACCGTTTCCCACTATCGCGTCCTGGAGATTGTCGGCGGCGGCGGCATGGGTGTCGTGTATCGGGCGGAGGACATAAAGCTGGGACGCGCGGTGGCACTCAAGGTCCTGCCAGAAGATGTGGGACACGATCCGCGAACACTGGAGCGGTTCGAGCTAGAGGCCCGTGCCGCCTCGGCGCTGGAACACCCCAACATCTGTTCCATTTACGAATTTGGAGAGCACGCGGGCCAACCGTTCATCGTCATGCAGTTGCTACGCGGTCAGACGCTGCGTGACCGGCTGGCGGCGCCTACCGCGGATCGCAGGGAACCGCGGCAGGCTCCCTTTGCGGTGGATGAGTTGCTGGAGATCGCCATCCAGATTACCCACGGTCTGGAAGCCGCGCACGAAAAAGGCATTATCCATCGCGACATCAAGCCGGCCAACATCTTCCTCACCGAGAAAGGCGTAGTCAAGATTCTGGACTTCGGACTGGCTAAGCTGCTGCAGCCCAGCAGTGAGAACGGCCTGGCAATGGAAGCGGCCGCGCAGGGTGACGCCGCAGCCACGGGGAGGCAAGGCCGGGGCAGCCACATCAGTCGTTTTGGCTTCCCCGTCGGCACGGCCGGATACATGGCGCCCGAACAGGTGCACAGCGAACATGTCGATGCGCGGGCAGACCTGTTTTCCTTTGGCGTTGTGCTCTACGAGATGGCGACCGGGCAGTGCGCCTTCAGCGGCAAGACGGAAGCGATGGTTCGGGCCGCGATCGCCAAGGAGGCGCCGATCCCGGTGCACGAACTGAACGCGACGCTTCCGCCAGAACTGGAACCCATCATTAACAAGGCATTGGAGAAGAGCCGCGAACGGCGTTACCAGTCGGCGGCCGCTATGCGGGCCGATCTTGAGGCAGTCAAACGGACCAGAGAACCTCTCATACAAGCACCTCCCGATCCCCCGAAGCCCCTCCGATGGAAATCGTGGCGACTAGTGGCCGCGGTCGTCTTGCTTTGCTTGGTAGCTGGCTGGCTGTATTTACGCTCGCGCAAGGCAAGCGCCCTTACTACGAAAGACACGGTCGTGCTGGGCGATTTCGCCAACTCGACCAACGACCGGGTGTTTGACGGAACGTTGAGGCAGGCTCTGGCCATTCAGTTGGAGCAGTCGCCATTTCTTAATGTTCTCTCCGATCAGAAGATGAGTGAGACGCTCAAGCTGATGGACCGGTCTCCAAATGAGCGGCTGACCGAGGATATGGCGCGGGAGGTCTGCCTGCGTAATAACAGTACAGCGCTGTTGGAGGGCTCAATTGCGCCCGTCGGGGAACACTACCTGATCACATTAAGGGCGGTGAACTGCCAAACGGGCGACAGCTTGGCAAGCGTCGAGGCGGAGGCGGAGGACCGCAACCAGGTACTGAAAGAGGTAAGGAAGCTAGCCAACCAGTTGCGCGGTACGCTGGGCGAATCGTTGGCCTCAGTAAAGACCTTCGACCAGCCGCTGGAGGAGGCCACAACCTCGTCGCTGGAGGCGCTGCAGGCGTTTACACGGGCCCGGCGAGTGATGATGACGGGCGGGGGCGCGGATGCAATTCCCGACCTTCAGCGCGCGTTGGAATTGGACCCGAATTTTCCACGCGCGCGCAGCGCGCTCGGTGAGACCTATTCGAATCTCGGGCAGAGCAGCCTCGCCATCGAGAACATCAAGAAGGCCTACGAGTCGCGCGATGGCGTGGGACAGCGCGAACGCCTGACACTCGAGGCGCTTTACTACATTATCGCCACTGGGGAGATCGACAAAGCCATTCGGACCTACAAAGAGTGGTCGGCAACTTATCCCGGCGACTTCGTACCGCATCTCAATGCGGGCGACTTGTACGCAAGGCTGGGGCGATACGACAAGGCGGAGGAGGAAGCGCACGAGTCCATTCGGCTCGCACCCGAGGACATTGATTATTCCAACCTGATGAGTGTTTATGCCGCACAAGGCCGGTTTGCTGACGGCGCAGCCGCCTTTGACGCCGCGCGGTCGCGGCACCTGGACGGACTTTTTCTGCGTGACTACATGTATTACATCGCGTTCCTTCGCAACCAGGACTCGGTGATGCAGGAGCAGTTGGCATGGGCAGAGCGGAAGCCGGACGTGGAAGACGTGCTGCTCTTCCTGCAGTCCGACACCGAGGGTTATCACGGCCGGGTTGGGAGAGCGCGAAGCTTCTCTCAGCGGGCGGTGGAGTCTGCCGCGCGCGCAAATGCCACGGAAAGTGCGGCGGGTTGGAGGGCGAAGGATGCTCTGCGTGAGGCGGAAATTGGCAACCCATCCCTCGCGCGAGAGATGGCGTCCAAAGCTTTGTCCTTGAGCGGCGGGAGAGATGTTCAAGTTATGGCCGCATTGGCGCTGGCGAGGGCAGGCGACGCAGCGAAAGCGGAGAAGTTAGCCGGCAAGATCAATCAGGAATTCCCGTTGGATACGTTAATCCAAAGTTACTGGTTGCCCGCGATACGAGCGGCCATCGAACTCGACCGGGGCAATGCGCAGCAGGCAATTGCTACGCTGGAGGACGCGCCGTTCGAATTGGGTATGGCGATGTCGTCGCGATTTCTGGGGGGTCCGATGTATCCGGTTTACTTGCGCGGGGTCGCATACTTAAAGGCCAATCAAGGACAGCAGGCCGCGGCGGAATTTCAGAAGATTTTCGATCATCCGGGAATTGCGGGCAACTTCGTGCTCGGCGCGCTGGCGCATTTGCAGCTGGCGCGGGCGCAAGCCATGATGGGCGACCAGGCCGCTGCGCGCAAGTCATATCAGAATTTTCTCGCGCTCTGGGAGGACGCTGATGTCGATGTGCCTATTCTCCAGCAAGCCAAAACCGAATACGCGAGGCTGCAATAGCATCCGTCACTTCCCTGCTGCGGGCTTCGCTGCTGCCGACTTTACCTTCAACTTGTCCAGTGCTTCGTGCGCCCTTTTCGCGTAGCGGCCATCGGACGGGATCTTGAGATACGCCTGATAGTTTTCGACAGCGCCGGTGGTGTCACCGGTTTTGTTCAGCGCCTCGGCCAATTTGAATGTCGCCTCGGCGTCGTGCGGCTTGTATTCCAGCGCTTCGCGATAGCGGCTGACGGCAGCCTGATAGCTTTCCTTTTTGTAATAGTAGTCGCCGACCTCGATGTCCTTCATCGCCTTCATCGGGTTCCACGGCGTGAACTCGTTCACGTCGGAATCACCGAGGTCAGCTCCAGGATGCTTCTCGATGTCGTCGGCCGGCGGCGTAACGTCAATCCGCGTCTGCTTGCTGGAGCTTTCATCGGAGCGCGGCGGAGCTTCGCGGTTGTCTTGCGGCGGCGGAGCCGATTTGTCCACCGGGAGTTTCTCAACCGGAGGTTGCTGAGCGCAGGCCGCGCCCGCGAAGCCCAGACAAACCAGCGCAAGAATCAGACAGCGGAAACGCACATCCATATTGTATTGAAACCCGCTGTTCTTGTTGAGGACTCGGACATGCTTTCTCTCGCGGAATGTTCCCGCTCTCTTCGCCGCGCGGCTTATTTTGCGGCCTGCGTTTCTCTGCTGGCGATGCGCAGTTTCTGCGCGGCGCAGCAGATGCAGGTCACGCTCGATCCCGCGCAAAGCAAAATCGAGTGGACGCTGGGCGCGACGCTGCACAGCGTGCACGGAACCTTCAAGCTCAAGAGCGGCGCTGTCAAGTTCGATCCGAAGTCAGGCGAGGCCTCGGGCGAGATCGTGGTGGATGCAACCAGCGGCGAGAGCGGCAACCACGATCGCGACGCCGACATGCACAACAAAGTCCTCGAGAGCGCCCGCTATCCGGAGATCACGTTCATTCCCCGGCGTGTCACCGGCAGCCTCGCCGAGCAGGGGAAATCGAACCTCCAGGTGCAGGGCGTATTCAGGATCCACGGCGCCGAACACGAATTCACACTCCCAATGACCGTCGAAAAAAACGGCGACGCAATCACCGCCAGCAGCAGCTTTGTCGTGCCCTATCAGGACTGGGGCATGAAGAACCCCAGTAAGGCGTTCCTGCACGTGGACAGCAAAGTGAACGTCAGCGTTACGGCAGTCGGGAAGGCGGCGACTAGCAATTGGCAACCAGCAGCTAGCAATCAGCCGTCAGCTTATCCGCTTTCAGCCGTCAGCTGTCAGAACTTCCTTACGTTGTCATCCCGACCGAGGACTTTAGTCCGAGCGGAGGGATCTGCGGTTCAAGTCGTGGGGCCTGCTCTCTGATTTGCCCATTTGGGACAATCTTGCCGATGTAACCCTCTCTTCTCTTGTGCATTGTTCCTTAGAATCATGAGCTTGCGCGGATTGCGGCGGCAAAATCTTGAGCAGTAAAGACTTATCGCCATGCTCTTGATTAACAAGCGCTTACGGATGGACGCTTGGAGGGTCAGGGTTAGCTTAATGCTGATAGTTGACGGCTCACAGCTGTTTTTCAAAGACCTTTCCCGGCCCGCACACTGGGTGCGACCGGCAAAGACACAACAACCTCGTCCTCGCAGTTCAGTGATACCGCGCCGAGCTGGTAACTCGCAAGGACGCAGGTCACGCCCGTGTGTGATACGGTCGAGTTTTGCCAAGTGTCACCTGGACCTGCGGTCTACCCATAGGGATGAAAATCAACCACGGAGGCACGGAGATCACGGAGAAAACTTTGTTGAAACCAAAACTCCGTGTCCTCCGTGTCTCCGTGGTGAATGATTTTCGACCGAGCGCTTATCGGCAGACCTGCGCGCCAGAAAACCAGGAGAAACCAAACTTGAGACGATCCGTGATGGCGCTGGCAGTCGTGCTGGCCGCGTCGGCAATCGGGAACTGCAAATCGGTGAAGCTGGTGGCCAGCGTGAAGAACCCCAGCTATTCCGGACAGCGCTTCCACAAGGTGCTGGTCATCGGGATGAGCAACGACCCGGCCATCCGTTCCGACTTCGAAGACGCAATGGCCAGCAAACTTGCCCGCGACGGAGTCGAGGCCGTTCCCGGCCATTCCATCCTGCTGCGGCCGGAATCGGCGAACCTGGACATGGATTATCTGAGGACGCAGATCCGGGAGCACCACATCGAAGCTGTCCTGGTGTCGCACCTGGTGAGAGTGGAAAAGAACATCACCTACATTCCCGGCCAGAGCTACATGGTTCCTTATCCTTATTACAACTCGTTCTACGGCTATTACCCTGTGGTTTACCAGCAGGTCTATTCTCCGGATTATCTGCGCGAAGACCACACGGTGCGCATCGAAACCAACCTGTACGCCACCGCGACGCCCGAGGGCGAACTGGTCTGGACGGGCATCAGCGACTCCTTCAATCCAAGTTCAGCGGCGAAGGCGATCGGCGCCGTCGTGAAAGTGGTGGTGAAGGACTTGGAGAAAGAGGGGATTTTCTGACTCTGCACAGGCCAAGCTACCTGAGATGACGTCGGGGCGCCGCGCGAGCATTAGGGTTCCAACTTGAGACGTAGAGCTAATTGTGCGAGCGCAGTGCCACTGAGATACCACAGTCCCAACCCTCGCGCGAACTTTCTAGCCGAAGGTTGAAAGTCAGCTGTTGTCCAGAAAGCGAACATAACAGGCGCTAAGATATTCCGCCGAAAACAATGCGGATCATCTGGGTCTGACGTCTTTCGAATCGTGCTCCCAATGAAGGCGCGCAGATCGTGCTCCTTTATGAAACTGTCAACAGCATACTTCTTGGCTTGGCCAACAACCGTGATTCTAGCGCCAATGGGTGCTGGAGAGCATATGGGCAAATCTCTGGCGACGAAATCTATGCCACCATCCCCTGACTTCCCGATTACAGCAACTCGTGCTCCCATGGTCTCCAGAATGCGCCCACAGAATCGCTCAAATTCGGTAGGGGTTAGGGCATACAGGCGCTCCAGCAGCTGCGCGGCTTGGCTCGTTACGGCTTTGATGTAAAAGGTACGTTCATCCGTTGATAATTCGAAATTCGGTTCTACACCATCCTCGAGCAGTTCACTCCGTATACGCTCTAGCGAGAAGGCCACGCGCGGCAATAGCGATTCGGCCAAATCCGCGCACTCTTCAGGGGACTTGGTCGGTAACCGCGAAACGAGTGTGTCTGTGCACACCTCGCTGAGTGCGCGGAAATTTTCATTGTTGATGTCCCGCGACAACCAAATAGCAAGCGTATCGGGGGAAATTTCAGCCATTACTCTCGCCCAGTAAGCGGCGTCGATCTTCTAAGACCCTCTCTATTCTTTCGCTGAGAGCTCTGAGAGCTGCGAGATCTGAGTCGCCAAGGGCTCTTAGATTGTCAGGGCTCAAGGATGCTAGTACCGTTTGAGCATTCGCTACCGCGGGCAACCACTCTTGAGGGTGCTCAGCTTCGAATCGGGCGAGGGCTCTCGTCAATGTTCCGCCCGGCCCGGTGAAAACAGCCATTGCATTAGCATCTTCGAGGATTCTCCCCAGGTCACGGACACTCTTCGCCTCAGGGAGTTTCGGCTCACCTAGGTCACCAGTTTCCAACAATTCCCCAAGCATCCAGCCGTAAAATTCCTTAAGATGCTGCTCATTTCTGAACCCGCGTTGTTCATCGTTCCAGTCAAGCCAGTCCTTGACGTTGGGTCGTTTGAGGGCCTCTTCAAAATAGCTATAGAGGTTCGGTTGCACGTACTCCCCGTACTCTTCATCGGCACCCATTTGCTCCAGCGCCAAAAATGAGCGCCACGATTGGTTTGCTGCCCTTGTTGAAAGGCCGAGGCTTTGTGCAGCAACTTGTGCAGACATACCAGATTCCCTAAGCTCGAATATAGCTTTCGCCTTCTGATATGGCCCCCATTCCTTTATTCCGGACACATGCCGCAGCCCGGGAAGAATCCACCGGACATTTTCTGGGGCATTGTCATCGTCTAGAACAAGTGCTTGGAGTTCAGTGAAGTTGCGGATTTGGTCCTCATCAAAGGTCTCACGCCCGGTTTCATTTAGCTCCAGCAGCCACTTCAGCGCAGCTACCCGCCGATTACCTTCGATAACAACGTACTTTTGCGGTTGTTGCCCTTCGGGGCCATGCCAACGGCGCACGACGATCCGATCCATGGGTAGGAAGCCCAGGTTCTTAATCGTATCCCGAAGTTCGGAGACGTCGAAGCGAGGGGTCTTCATCCGATCATATGCCTGATCCTGAACTCGCTTCTCGGCGAATCTGGCTTCAGGGACAGCGTCGACGGGTTGCCCGAGCTCCGCAAATCGTGGGTTGTTTGGATCCAGCAGTATGTCACTCAGGGATATTGTTGCTGGGACGAGAAGCCCCGGTAGATCTGGCATTTCGTTCTCCTATCGCATCAGAGTGTCTACATTATGTTGCGTGAGTGTACATCCTTATTGCATAGCGGCGGGATGGTCTTCCCTACACGCTACTTCTCCAACTCCGCCGCGAGTTTGATCTCGCCGCCGCTCACCTTCAGCTTTCGCTCCCAAGGCTTGTAGCCGGATTTCTTGACAACTACTACGTGCTCGCCTGGAGCCAGCTCGACCACTGATGGCGTGTTGCCAACGAAGCTGCCGTCAATCTCAATATCGGCGCCGTCCGGCGTGGAAGCCACGCTAACCTTGGAAACAGCCGCACCCTTGCTCGGCGGATCAGCAGCGGGAGCAACCGGCGGAGCGGGAGCGGCGGGCTTGGAGGCAGCAGCCCGAATCTGCGCTGCATGCACTGACCAATCTTTCACAATTCCTTCGCACGCATCCTGAACTGAGCCGCCCAACGATAGTGTGGAGTGGCTGATAACAACGTCGCCCGAAACCTTCTGGAAAACCGCAACTTTGTTCTTGTGCCGCAGAACTCCCTTACCGCCTTCGTGATCGAGGAGCACGATGTAGTCGGCAATGTCCTGCTTGTTGTTCGGCATTACCTGCGGACAGCGTTCGCCAAAGGTCTTGATGATTTCAGCCGTCTGCGGACGCGCTCCGCCTGCGGTCGCGGCACCCCATGTTCCATTGGCGCCGCCCCCGCCGCCGGCAATCTCCCACGATTGGCTGTCGGTTATGAAGACGCGCGGCTTGTCATTTGTGGAAGGTGGCGAGGTGGGATGATCTTGAGCGAATGCGGCGATAGAAACGATTAGACAGAGCACAGCAAGGCCAGATGCTTTCACTGCGTACTCCTTGATTGTTATGACAAGTTAAACAGAGTGTATGCCCAATTGCTGCGATTTCGAAGCAAATTTCATGCAGGTATAGGGGTCCTTCGACTCCGGTTCGGTCGTTGTCGCGACCGAACCTCCGCTCAGGACGACAAATCAAAAGCAGGTCGCTCCGCTCGGGCTGACGGGCTTGATGGGCAGATCCTGTTGCGGAGGACAGATGTTCAGTCGCGCGAAGCGAGCCCGAGGGGCGAAACTGATTAGCCCAGCGCGGAAGCGCTGGGTCAATATGCCCAATTTATCTCCTGAGCCCCTTTTGAGGGGCGGCACGGTCTTCGCAAATTTGTTCGATGAATCGTGCCGTCCCTACGGGACTCAGCGGTTTCCCAACGCTTCCGCGCTGGGCTAATCAGTTTCGCCCTGCGGGCTGGCGGGCGGGGGTGATTGCAGCCAGTTCCTCTGGTGGTCTCCTTCGACAAGCTCAGGGCAGCTTTCGACTCCGGTTCGGTGGCTGTCGCGACCGAACCACCACACAGGATGACAAATCAAAAGCAGGTCCCCTTCGACTACGCTCTGTCGCAAAACGTAGACGATGCCAGTACAAGCAAACGGCAGGTTCCTCGACTCGCGGCCGCGCGACCCGAGGCGGGTCGGGGAAGAAGGCGGGCGCTCGCTCGGGATGACAATTCTAGTTTTTCATCCCCATGGGTGGGCCGGAGGCCCGTTGACGCTCAAGGCAGGCTCTCCGCTCGGATTACCACCCCAGCCAGGCGCAAAATCGGCGGCCGCTGGGAACACGGGCCAACCTCTGGGCCGGGATGACACGTCTTAATAGTGATCGATTGCAACTAAATTGACACGCTCCCAGCTTGCGCATGTCAGCCACCATGCGCTCTGGAAGATGTGGTCCGTCCGGCGGTTGGAGACAGGCACCAAGACAATAAATGCCCATTGTGTATAATCTTGACCACACAAAGACATATTGTCTGAAATAGTATTGTTTTTAATCCACCACGCTAGCGCGCTAGACATATTTGGCCGTCGCGGGTGGGGACTCGGTCTCCAAACAAAGGCGGGCATTCATGCTCTTGGCGCACCTTCGCAAGATATCGGCGTACCTCCTCCTCACGGTGTTTCTCGCACCCTGTCTCCCGGCACAGGAGATGAATGCGACTCCCACCACGCTGACGATTCCGGATGGAACTCCCATCCAGCTTCAACTTGCGGAAAACGTTTCTTCGACTCACGCTCGCGTGGGAGACAGCCTGGATTTCATCGTGGTGAGAGATGTGAACGTTGAAGGCTTCACCGTTATTCCGGCGGGAACCGAGGCGCGCGGTTCGGTCACGGAAGTTAAGGGCAGGCGGGTCCTGGGGATGGGAGGCAGCGTAGCCCTGAAACTCGATTCTTTGGAGCTGGCCAACGGCGAACAGATCGGATTGCGTGCCAACCTGGTTGTGAAGGGACGTTCGCGCACCAGGCTAATGGCCCTGGCGATGGCCACCACTGCCCTGATCTTCCTGCCCGCCACACCGATCTTTCTGTTGACGCGCGGCCATGAAAGCACGGCGCTGAAGAGTACGGAGATCACAGCGCACGTCGACGGCGCTACCTCGGTGCTGTCGGCCGGGTTGCGGCGCTCGCGAGAAAATTCCTCCGAGCTGAGCGACATGATGGCTTATCTGCCGCCGCGTGTGTTCAACGGTGAGGGACGGGAGGGCGACATGGTGAACCTGGTTTTTGTCGCCCAACAGAAAGACTTGCAGGATGCCTTTGAGCGCGCCGGGTGGGTGCAGACCGACAAGTGGAAGCCGATATTCGTCTGGCATCTGTTGCTGCATCGCACTCACGACGCGCTGTTGCCGATGGCCAGGTTTTATCTGTTCGGACGGGTGCAGGACTACTCGTATGCCCTGCCCGATCAGAATGCGGTCACGTCGCGGCGGCATCATCTGCGAATCTGGAAAACCGGGTACGCGATGAATGGAACACCCATCTGGGCAGGCGCTGCCACGCACGACGTTGCCATTGAAATCGCGAAGGGCGGGCACGTGATCAACCACAGGATTGATCCCGCGGTCGATGCCGAGCGCGATTTCGTGGGAACCGACCTGACGGAGACATCGTCGGTCAGCCGGCAGGAATACTTGCACAGTGCTGAGCCAGTTTTCCAGGCGGAAACTGCCTCCGGCGAGAGCTACCACTCCGACAGCAGAATTCTTCTCCTCAGTCTTCACGCCGTTACCTCAACTACGGCGGGCGTAGCCAGCCAGTCATCTGCGGTCGTGCAAGCGACCTCCCTGACTACTCCAGAGCCAGCGCCTTCCCCGAGTTATCTGACGTCGCCTTTCTGATTGACTTCAGGTTGGGGGCAACTGCTCTCATGGCCCCTGGCATCTGCAATTCTTCAGCTTGCGATTCCGATTTTCCAGACCGGGTAGGGTAAGGTAGTAGAAGATGGTTCCCAGGATGGGGTGGATCAAACTTTCCTTGCACCTGTGTTTTTTCATCGGAATTCTGTTGCTTGCGGCAGTCCCTGCTTCGGCCGCGGACCAGGGCACCGCGCCTGCGCCTTGCCCCACCGAACTCGGCCTGACCAGCGACGAAGTTGCCGCGCGCCTCATGGAGCGAAATGCCGAACGGGCGGAGAAGCTGCGCCAAGTCGATTCAACCCGGCAATACAGCCTGGACTACACTGGCTTCCCTGCTCTGAGCGCTCGCATGGAGGTGACGGCGTCGTACACCGTCTCGGGAACCAAGGAATTCCATGTGATTTCGGAGTCGGGATCCAGTATCCTCCGGAAGCACGTTCTGCATAAGCTTCTGGAATCCGAGCAGGAAGCTGCGTCGGATGCAGCCAACCGCGACGCCGCACGGCTCAGTACCGCGAATTATCGTTTCTCTCTGCTGGGCTGCGAAGCTGGCGACGGCCGGCCGCTTTACGTGATGCGGGTCGAACCGTTGCGCCAAACAAAGTTCCTGTACCGGGGAACGATCTGGATCGATTCGCAAGATTTCGCCGTCACCCGCATCGAGGCCGAACCGGCGAAGAACCCTTCGTTCTGGACCGTACGTTCGCGAATCCATCATCAGTACGAGAAGATAGGCGAGTTCTACCTGCCAGCGCTCAACCAGACGGTCACCGATGTGCGGGTTGGCGGCAAGGCCGTACTGACGATCCGTTATCTGAATTACAAGCTTCTACAGTTGTCGGCAGACGGCACCCGGGCTGCGCAGCAGTAACTGGCGCTGGATGGTCAACTGTCCGAGGCTACTGGATGCGCGCCAGTTCTTTGGCGTAGAGCTGGTTGCCGGGAAATTCGCTGGCCAGGCCGGCGAGCAGGGTGCGGGCTGTCTGGCGGTCCTGATCGCGCAAAGCGGCGACAGCCAGCAGCAGGCGGGCGAAGGGCGCGAGGTAGTGTCCTTTTTCGGCAGTGAGACGCAGCCGCTTGATGCCTTCGTCCTTGTCGGTCTGCGCTCCGGTCATGCGCAGCGCCCAGCGCAGCGGCGCCGACTTGCTACCCAGAAGGTAATTCTCCACGCCAACGGCGAGATAGGCATCGTAGCAGGTGGGAGCGATGGCCAGCAGACTCTCAGCCTGCACCCGCGCCGCCTTGATATAGGCGAGACTGGCGAAATTGCGTTTCTCAATCATCGCGGCGTAGTCACCGCGGAGTCCGTTGGTCATCACCATCGCGAACAGTGCGTCCTTGTCCTGCGGGTTTCGCACCAGGACCTTGTTGGCCAGATCGGTGCTCGTCGCCAACTCCTTCTCGAACTCCGTTTTTACCGCCGGGTCAGCGGTGAGCTTGCTGCGGTTGTCGAAATTGTGGTCGTCGATGAACAGGTCCGATTCCAAAATGTGCAGCCGATTGAACTCGGAGAACAGGTACGCCGCCGCGTTCGACACATAGCCCATGGGATCTTGCGGGTGGGCTTGCTGGTAGGCACGGAAGGTGGCGTGCGCGCCGGGGAAGTCGAGGTTGTACATCTGCTGGTAGCCGTGGTCAAGATCGTGCGGCGACGCGGCGTCGGTCGCGTAGCAGGCAAGGCTTGCGCAAAGAACCGTTAAGAGTCCAACGGCCAGTCTTGACCAAGTTCGAATTTGCGGAAATAACTTCAACGTGCAGCCATCCTCTTTAGTTGTCTGTAGATAAGATTCGGATGCCAAAGGAAAGTTGTCAAATTGTTGTCAAGAATCGCTCCTGCCTAAACCGGCGATTGACGTCTTGGATGCGGTGCCGGCCCCCCCAACGTTCGCTCATCACAGCGATTTAGGTCACGCGTCACTGCGGTCATGGTCATTGCGACCAGATGATAGATGCAAGTGTCCTGCGTCCGGTCCCCGGGACCGACCGTATTTGCGCAGGACGGAGGCAGCCGTGAGTACCACCATTACAGAGCCCGGACGAACTCCTGGCGGAGAAGCGAAGGAAAGCAAATCTGTGGCCGAGGGCGTTGCCAGCCTCAGCGAAGAACGGATTGCTTACCTGGAAGGGCTGGTCAAGCAAGCCCGCACCGCCGCCGCCGTCTTTACACAATACACGCAAGAGGACGTCGATCGCATCGTCAAGCCGATGGTGCTGGCTGGGCTGGAACAGGCGCAATATCTGGCGCGGCTAGCGGTTGAGGAAACCAAGATCGGGGTCCTGGAAGACAAGGCCCTCAAGAACATGGTAGCGACGGAGTTCGTCTACAACTATGTCAAGGATAAGCGCACGGTCGGCGTCATCCGTGAGTATCCGGAGCGCAACGTGGTGGAGGTGGCGGAACCGATCGGAGTCATCTTCTCGCTCACTCCGATTACCAACCCGACTTCGACAGTCCTTTTCAAATGCATCATGGCTATCAAAACGCGGAATGCGGTCGTTTTCAGCCCGCACCCCAGCGCCAGCCACTGTTGCTGCGAGGCCGTACGGATTATGTACGAAGCGGCGGTGAAGCACGGCGCGCCGGAATGCGTATTTACCTGCCTGGAATCGCACGACTTGGAAGACAACGCCTACCTGATGCACCACAAAGATATCGGCCTGATTGATGCCACCGGTGGGCCGGGCATGGTCAAAGCCGCCTATAGCTCCGGCAAACCAGCGCTGGGAGTAGGCCCGGGCAACACGCCGGTCTATCTGGAAAAAACGGCGGACCTGAACATGGCAGTGGTAGATATCATCACCTCAAAGACGTTCGATAACGGGACAATTTGCGCGTCCGAGCAGACAGTGGTGATCGACGATGAGATTTATGACGTGGTGCTGAAGAAGTTTGCGGACCTGGGGACGCACATCTGCAACGAGAAAGAGACGGGGCTACTGGCGCGAACGGTCATCGATCCCAAGACCGGATTCATGCAGCCGCTGGCCGTCGGACAGAAAGCCTCCGACATCGCTCGGATGATCGGCCTGGCGGTCAAGCCAAACACCAAGCTCCTGATTGCTCCGATTCAAGGTGTTGGCCGGAAACATCCCTTGTCGGTCGAGAAGCTATTCCCTGTGCTTGCGGTTTACCGCGCTAAATCGGTCGATGAGGCGCTCAAGGTGTGCGTGGATGTGAACCATGCCGGGGGACTGGGGCATACTGCGGTCGTTTTCTCGCGCAACGAAGACGTCATCCGGAAGTTCGGCGAGGTGATCAACGCGGGACGGATCATTGTGAATTCTCCAGGATCCATCGGGGCGCTGGGTGGCATTTACAACGACATGGTGCCCACCTTCTCCTTCGGCTGCGGAACCGGCGGCGGCAACAGCACGATGGACAAC
>JBKQKT010000675.1:0-4274 GCA_052147365.1 Candidatus Korobacteraceae bacterium
CCGCGCGCCTGCGGATGGATTGTGGTGGCCATGTTCGCGATGGTTGCGATTCCAGCGGGCGTCACACTGCGTACTGTCCGTGTTCCAGCTAAGTTCCAGGTCACGAGCGCCGATCCCACGCCGTACGGCTATACGTGGAGTCTGTTGCTTTTCATCGTTCCGATCGTGGCAATCGCACGTTGGTTTCTGCCCATGAAGGGGTTGAAGATCCCACAGTGGGCCTTCTGGCGGACGATTGCAATTCTTGCTCCTCTCGGGTTCAGTCTCGATTTCTTCTTCGCCAAGAGTTTTCTTCGTTTCCAGAATCCGGGCGCGACTCTGAGGATCAAGGCTCCGGCCTTGGGTGAGTGGGTCCCCATCGAGGCATCGAGGAATACGTTTTTAACCTGACCGGGTTTCTCGCTGTGCTCTTGATATACATTTGGCTCGATGAATTTTGGTTGAACTCCTACAACGTTCAAGACTACCCATCAGAGTCTAGAAAAGTAACCCGTTTGCTGAAGTTCCACCCCACCTCAGCAATTATCGGTCTAGCACTGGTGGTACTTGCTGTCTTCTACAAGAAGCTTCTGTCACCGAATCCAGCGGGTTTCCCAGCCGAAAGCAAAGTCTTCTGTTCAACTGGGATTTTTTCGCTCGCGTCAGAGATGCAGCTTCGTTTACTCGGCCTTGGCTTCCTTCAGGATGGGGACGTTGGGGTCGGCGTCTTTCCAGCGGGTGAGGAAATCCTGTAGGCGGCGAACGCACGGACGCGGGCGGCATCGGGCATCCGCTCCCTGCGAGGTTCTCGACTCCAAGGCATTGGCACGAGCCACGCCCAGATGCGCCAAAGCTCCCGTCCAGCAGTTCGAGACAATGCTGCTGTGATCGAGAATCTTCTGAAACTCGGCAGCGGTAGCGGTGCCCCAAAAAGCCTCGTAGCACACGCCGCTGTGATGTTTATCACTGACACGCATTGCACAACCTCCTAAAGTTTCGGGGTTCATTGCCTGCCAGCTTGCATAGGAAGATGATTGCCCGGTTTCGGCTGCCGCGGAAATCCCCTTCCCCCTGATGGGTAGTCGAGCCGGGCTTTTTTCTATCAGATGCTCGGATGCGACGGAAGGATCATCGTATGAACGTTGAGCTTCTTACAAATTAAAGGAGGAAAAAGATATGCACTATCGCGGTGATGAAGAATTCACGCCTTTGGATATTCCACGAGACGGATTGGTTCTTGGCCCTCCGGGGATAGCAAGCCCTAAAGTTGGCAAGAAAAAGACAACCAAGAAGAAGTCAGGTGGCAAGAAGAAATCCGGCGGGAAGAAAAAGAAATAGTTCTCTGCAACAGCAAGAGGTCTACGAACACTTCGTTTGGTGTGTTTTGGCTCGCACGCTGCTTCCCAATGCAGCAGCAGGACTGGTGTGACCATGAACAGTATTGAACCACTATTGAGTGCAAGTACAGGGTCGCAATTGGACACAACGGATGCGTCTGCCGAATGGCGCGAGAAGACAGCCGTCATCCTGCTCGACTATTCGCCCGAATTACCGATCGGATACACCGTTAACTTGCTCAAAGCTGCTGCCTTGGCTGTACCAGAAATCAACCGCCGCTATGACATCCGATGCCAAATGATTTCAGCGAAAGAATATCCTTTCGAGCAAGCGCAAAGCGCCCATACACGCAAAGATAATGCCTTGCTTTGCGAACTGATGAGCAACGATCCTGCTGTCATCGGGTTATCAGTCTTTGTGTGGAACATCAACTTTTTCTCAAGGTTCACGCGCCTGATTAAGCTGATGAACCCGAACTGCAAAGTGATCTGGGGCGGCAAGCTAGTGACAAGTTTCATTGATCGATTGGCAGTCGAGAATCCCGATGTGGATTGCTTCTGTATTGGCGAGGGAGAACTGGTTTTCCGAAACTATCTTCTCCACCTGCTAACGAATGAAGAAGCTCGTGAGCCGCTGGCTGGGACTGTGATGAAGATTAATGGTCGCTACGTCCACAGCCCCCTAGTGGCACCGCTCACGAGATTAGATGAAATGCCTAACCCGTACATAGAAGGCTTAATTGACTCGAATGCAGTCGGCATGGCCAGTATAGAGACACTTCGCGGCTGCCTTTTTCACTGCACTTTCTGTGACTGGGGAAAGGACTATCGGAAATTTTCCGACGACTATGTGTGCAATGTGACTAAAGCAGTCCTTGCACAACGATTCGAGGTGATTTTCTACATGGATTCCGTATTTGCAATGGACACGGCGAGGAGAAAGAAGTTCTTGCGCACTGTACTCGACAACTATAATGACTATTCAGAATTTGGTTTTGAAGTGATGCTAGAGATGCTGGACGACGAGACTAGCGAGATGTTTCGGGAGTTGGCAAGTCGCAAAGGGATCGCGAAGATACAAATAGGCGTTCAGAGCATCAATCCTGAGACTCTCAAAGTCACCAAGCGACCATTAAATCGGCAACGTTTTGTTGAGAAATACAACAAGCTCATCAAGGATAGCCCAGCTCTTCAAGAGCAAATACAGATTGACCTGATCATCGGCTTACCAAAGGAAACGGTTGCAACGTTCGGGCGCGGACTGAACTTTGTGTTCAGCCTTGATCCGGGAAAGATTTCTGCTTTCCCTCTCGAGGTTTTCCCGGGAAGTGAGATGTATTCCGATCAGATGCAACAGTACTCCATAGTCGCTTTGGATCGCCCACCGTTCTCTATCGTTTCCAGTGCAGATATGAATGCTAATCAAATACAGGAGCTTACAGTCCTCTCGTGGGTGGCTACGTCACTGCGCAGCTTTATGCGTCGTTCCCTTTTTTACCTCCACCACATGACTCGTGAAAACATCTTCACGTTTTTTCAGAACTTTCGAGATTGGTGCATTGCCCACAGCTACACTGGACTGTGGCACCAATTCGGAAGGCTGGAAGATCACGCGGTACGCATCGTTGAATATGTCACTTCTGAGTCATTCGCCGACGGAACAGCTGCCGAGCTTGCGAATCTCAAGCAGCTTTTGCTTTTCGACCTTGCTCCTCTGATGATGATCCACGGAAAACAAAGAGAGCTGGAGTCACTCTGGCGAAGGCCAGGGAAAGGCGAATTGGGCAGGCTGCGCGACAGGACTAAAGCAGAATCTGGGAGCGCAACAAAAAGAGCACTTTTCTGGTTCGACCATTTGGTACGTCACGAGTGCCACTGCGAATCGACTTCAGCGGCGCTGGGAGTGGCGGGCTCTCCCGTAGGTTTGATGGTCGAAGTACAAGGCGGAAATTATCGCGCCACTATTCTCTCGACGCGGGAGTTTCGATCGGCGCTAAAATCATTCGCCTCGAAGGACGTTTATATAGCAAGGGACGTAGCAAGAGGTCGCGCCCCCAAAGCAATCAAGAAAGTCTTCCTCCGTGGAAGCACCGTCAAGCCAATGAGCGGAGAGAGTCTACCTCGCTTGGCGAGCTAGAGGAGCAGACTGAGCGGACACTAATCGCCATTGTTTGAATCTCGCGACGTAGATGTGCGTATATCTGTAAACACCACTGAAATGGTCGATAGCGGCCCGCATCTTTGTACACCGTAGATATTGGCAGCTAGTACGTCAGTTCCCGGGTTGGGACACTAGAACGCCGCGATAGATGGCGCCTCTTTGGCGGTGCTTGCGCACCTCGCGATATGCGGGACCGTTGTACCAGGTCTTGGCGCCCCGAACGTCGGGAACTCGGTGATGACGATTCCCTCTGTTTCATCCTCAAGTACTTCCTTCTTGCCATAAGCGGCGAGGACCTTGACTTCATGACCCTCAAAGGTCGCGTGGATCTTGTCCCAGTAGATCGCCAACTCTGCGGCGTCCAGTGTCTTTTCCCTCGTGAAGACGATGTATCCCTTCATGCATCGAGCCTATGGTCCATGAGTGCGTCATCGAGCGTGAGCACTAATCTATCCCTCCCGCACCAGTGCTGGGGGAAACGGCGCAGGTCGGAGCAACGGACGGCAATTCTAGCGATCTTAGTACATGCAAGGCAGTGCGAACGTGCTAAGGAATCGTTCCGGCTGAACCGGCAATGCTCTGCATGGCTGCCTCGTCCGCAGGTGCCTCAGCCGCAAAAACGGATGTGACTGCATTTTGAGGCACCACGATGACCGGCCACCAGAATGACAGCCCCCTCCAGCCTTTCTCTTCGGAACCTTTCTGCCGTAGCAGCATCAACACGGGAATCTCTTTGGCTTTCTCCCGAGCCACGTCTGCCTGTTGCTTAGTGTCGGGTGCGTTGGAGAAACGCCCCT
>JBKQKT010000676.1:0-2605 GCA_052147365.1 Candidatus Korobacteraceae bacterium
AGGATCTCGCGCAACTCCTCCAGCCTGATCTCCTCGCAGATATCGTGGAGAATGACTCCGAGGACCGAACCCTTCATTCTGGCAACTGTCGCGCCCGCGGTCATGCGTCAATGCACCTCATGCCACAGGAGACGATTGTAAGTGAAGAGGTGCAACTCTCGGTCATCGAGCGGGGAACAGGAATTTCAGCATGGCGGCTACGCGCTGTGCCCAAGCCCACTCGGAATGCTCGCCGCCCGGTGCTTCCACGTAAGCAAGATCTTTGCCTCGCTTCCATCCCTTCTTGATCAAGTCCCTTTTCAGGGCCCGCACGTCCGGCAGAGCCCGCTTTCCTTCGCGCGTACCAACATCGAGCCAGATCCTTAGGTCTGGCTTCCTGGCGATCTGAGCTACGGTTCTCAGGATGGCTCGGTTGTGCCACCACACCGACGGCGACATGACCGCTAACTTGCCGAAGACCCAGGTGTAACGCAGCCCAAGATAAAGCGAAACCAGTCCGCCGAGCGAGGAGCCTCCCATCCCGCAGTTCCCTGCGCCAGGCAACGTATGATAGCTATGGTCGATGAAAGGCTTCATCTCTTCCACCAGCATCTGGCCATAAGCATCAGCTTGTCCACCGCCGAGCCGTTTGTCCTCGGTTGGCGTGTACTCATTGATGCGGTGCGCGCCGGTGTTGTAGATGCCGACGATAATCAGGGGCTCGATTTCGCCCGCTGCAATCAGCTCATCGGCGGTTTCGCCCATGCGCCAGTAATTGCCCTTGATGAACGATGTCTCCGGATCGAACAGGTTCTGCCCGTCCTGCATGAAAAGCACGGGGTAGCGCCGGTCAGGCTCGGCGTCATACATCGGCGGCACGTAGACGATGAAGTCGTGCTTTTCGTCCAGCAAATGTGAGGTAAATTGCACGTGTTTGCGCAACCGCGACTGCAGGCTGGCTGCAGCGGCGGGAAGCATGCTCGGGTTGTCAGTCGCAACCGGATTAGTGCTCATTCTGTAGAATGATGGTTCCTTAGATTACCAAACCTCGATTCTTCTGCAACGGAAAGGCGCCACAATTTGAATCGCGAATATCACCGCTGGTGGTCGAAAGACCTGCACCGCGACATGGAAATGCTGGTCTTCGGCCACGACGGCACCAAGGTCCTGGTTTTCCCCACGTCGATGGGGCGATTCTTCGAGTACGAAGACAACAAGATGGTAGCCGCGGTCGCCGACAACATCGACGCTGGGCGACTGCAGATTTACTGCGTGGACGGGGTGGACAGTGAGAGCTGGTACAACAAGGGGGCGCATCCTTATTGGCGTCTGCAACGCCATCTTCAGTACGAGAACTACATCCTCAACGACGTGCTGCCGCTGATGTGGCACAAGAACTGGACGCCGCGCACCATCGTCACCGGCTGTAGTTTTGGCGCTTATCACGCTGTCAACTTTGCGTTTCGCCACCCCGACAAAGTTACGGGCTGCGTCACCATGAGCGGCTCCTTCGACATTAAGGGCTTTCTCGACGGCTGGTATAGCGAAGACGTGTACTTCAACAATCCACCCGATTATCTGGCGAATTGCACCGATGGCTGGCGCTACAACCACATGCGGACCGTGCTCGCGACTGGCGAATGGGACATGTGCTGGGAAAGGAATGAGCAGTTCGCGGCCATTCTGCGCGCGCGGGGCATTCGGCACGAACTCCATGTCTGGGGCGACCACAGCTATCACGATTGGCCGTGGTGGCGGCCGATGGCAAGGGCGTATCTCGAGTAGTGGCTGAACGATTTTCCGGCGGCCGGTCCAGGCGCCGCCCCGGATCTCAGAAACGGTTCTTGAGAATTCTCTCTACATCCCGGTGGCCATGGAGTATTGAAACGACTTGCAGCGGTTTCGTCTCCGGACGGTACACGATCAGATAGGAATAGACCGGGAAGAACTTCACTGCCTCTACGGTCAAGTCCCGACGCCAATGTCCGGCGTCAGGTGTTCCTGCCAGAAGAACGATCCTGTCCCGAATGACCGACTCCACGCGGTCCGCCATCTCAATGCTGGTTTGTTTCTTGATGTAGCGCCAGATTTCGGCGAGATCGAGTGCAGCCTCTGGTGCCAGGGTGTAGCGGGCTCTCATTCGGGCTTGGCCTTCAGTTTCGCCAAATAATCGTCCAGTTGGTCTTCGGGGATTCCCTCGCCGCGGTCGAGTTGTTCAATCCCACGCCGAATCTTTGCGTTGTTGGCTTGCCGGTTTTCCAGAAGCCAACGATCCTGTTCCTCCTGAGTCTCGAGCAGGCGGAGTAGAACTTCCTCCAAGCTACCGGAGGCGGTCGATTGGAGCTGTCTTTGGATTCTGGCTTCCAGTTTCGCGTCGCGGATTTCGATGTTCATGGCTGATTCCTGTTGCGCTGGCAGTGATCCCGGATCCCAACCAACGGCGCGCTGTTGATAATACGAGGTCATTCTACGCTTACCTGTTCCACTTCCCGCCTACGCCTCGAGCTCATTTTGTGGGTCGTCGTTGCAAGGCTCGTGAAGTTCCGCGCCGGGGATCAGCGCTTCCCCTACAAATTCCCGCCGCTTTCGCCTAGAATAATTACTACTGGCAGCGCCTGCCGCGCGT
>JBKQKT010000677.1:0-3454 GCA_052147365.1 Candidatus Korobacteraceae bacterium
GCGGCCACGCAGGCCACAGAAGCCGGCGCCAACTTCACGACACACGGCAGGGGAATCTGCCTCATGCGCAGCTTGATGGATGAAGTTACCTACCTCAATGGTGGGTCGGAATTGCAGCTCCGGAAATTGCGCGCGGCGCCGTTGAGCGTGGCGTAGCGCAAGCCGTAACTCAAATTACGTCCGGAAGAAGTCTTTCACCGCCTGCCACATGACCTGGCCGCCGACGTCGGCGATGGACTTGGTCAGGGGAATATCTTTGGGACATACCTCGACGCAGTTCTGGGCGTAGCCGCACTCCTGGATGCCGCCATCGCCCATCAGGGCGTGCAGGCGGTCAAGCTTTAGCGCCTTCCCGGTTGGATGGGTGTTGAAGAGCCGTACTTGCGAAATGGTGGCAGCGCCGACAAAGCCGGTTTTCTCGTTGAACTGCGGGCATGCCTCCATGCAGCAGCAGCATGAGATGCAACGCGATAGAGGATAAGCCTCTTCCTGCATTTCCGCGGATTGCCGCGGGCCGGCGCCGAGGTCGTAGGTGCCATCCACCGGCACCCATGCCTTCACGGCCTTCAAGTTTTCGAAGAGCACGCTGCGATCTACCGAAAGATCGCGAATGATGGGGAACTTTGAGAAAGGCTCCAGCGTGATGGGCTGCTTGAAGTGGTCCACCAGCGCCGAGCATGCCATCTTGGCCTGGCCGTTGATGAGCATGGCGCAGGAGCCGCACACCTCCTCCAGGCAGTTGGAATCGTAGGTGACCGGCGTGGTCGGCTTGCCGTCACGTGTTACCGGCTTGGCCGCGATGTCCATCAGCGCGGAGGTCACGTTCATGCCAGGCCGGTATTCCAGCTCGAACTCTTCCCAGTACGGCTTCGACTCGGGCGACTGCTGGCGTTTGATCTTGAGGATTAAGGTTTTGGAATTCGGCATTTTTTCTTAGCTCTTGGCCTTTAGCTGTTAGCTCTTAGCAATCAACGAGCTACTGGTAACTCGAAA
Organism: Candidatus Korobacteraceae bacterium; assembly: GCA_052147365.1. GTDB lineage: Bacteria > Acidobacteriota > Terriglobia > Terriglobales > Acidobacteriaceae > Bog-257. The sequence goes on from JBKQKT010000677.1 coordinate 994, forward strand.
CCTGAAACTTGAAACTATTCACTGCCTCTACGTCGCTGCGTCGTAACGCCGAGGACGGGGCTTGATCAGCGATGTATCTACTTGCTCAAACTCGAAGCGCGGCTCGTCGGCATCGGCGGCGAAGTACGCCTTCGTCGTCTTCAACCAATTGGCGTCATCGCGTTCGGGGAAATCCGGCTTGTAATGCGCGCCACGGGATTCATCGCGCATACACGCGCCCTGGGCAATCACGCGCGCCAGTTGCAGCATGTTGTAAAGCTGCCGCGCGAACACGAACGACGTGTTGGCCCACATCGAGCGGTCGCTCAGGTTCACGTGGCTATAGCGCTCGAGCAACTCCACAAGCTTGGCGTCGGTCTCCTGCAAATTCTTGTTGTAGCGGATGACCGTGCAATTCTTGGTCATGGTGTCGCCCAGCTCGCGCCACAGCAGGAACGGGTTCTCGGTGCCGTCGTTGTTCATCAGCCGCGAATTGATCTCTTCCTGCCGCTTGCGCTCGGAGTCGAAGACGTGCTGCGCCGGGTGATTCCCGGTCTTGATGACGTTGTGTGCGTAACGGACCGCGTGCGGCCCAGCGATGAATCCGCCGTAGATGCAGGACAGCAGCGAATTCGCACCCAGGCGGTTGGCGCCGTGGATGGAGTAGTCGCACTCGCCGCAGGCGTAGAGGCCCTCGATGTTGGTGCGCTGTTCGAAATCCACCCACAGGCCGCCCATGGTGTAGTGCATGCCGGGGAAGATTTTCATGGGCACGTCGCGCGGATCGTCGCCAACGAATTTCTCGTAAATTTCCAGGATGCCTTCCAGCTTGCGGTCGAGCGTGGCGCGGTCAATGTGCGTCAGGTCGAGATAGTCCATCGGCTGGCCGTCGATGCCGAGGTGATGCTCGTACACCACTTTGTGGATGGCGCGGGTGGCGACATCGCGCGGTACCAGGTTGCCGTACTTGGGATACCACTCCTCCAGGAAGTACCAGCGCTCGCCCTCTGGAATGCTCTTGGGATTGCGCTTGTCGCCCGACTGCCGTGGCACCCAGACGCGTCCGCCTTCGCCACGCGCCGATTCCGACATGAGGCGTAGTTTGTCTTCGCCGGGAATGGATGTCGGGTGCACCTGGATAAATTCGCCATTGGCATAGTGCGCTCCCTGCTGATAGAGCGCCGACTGCGCCGAGCCGGTGCAGACCACAGAGTTGGTGGATTTGCCGAATATGGCGCCGATGCCGCCTGTCGCGATGATGACGGCTTCTGCCGGGAAGGTGTGCACCTCCATGCTGCGCAAATCCAGAGCGCAGATGCCTTGACAGACGCGCTGATCGTCGATGACGCCGGAGAGAAACTCCCACGACTCGTACTTGGTGACTTTGCCTTCGGCCTCGTAGCGGCGGACCTGCTCGTCGAGCGCGTACAGCAGTTGCTGGCCGGTGGTGGCGCCGGCGAAAGCCGTGCGGTTGTAAAGGGTTCCGCCGAAGCGCCGGAAGTCGAGCAGCCCTTCGGGCGTGCGGTTGAACGGGACGCCCATGCGGTCGAGCAGGTCAATGATGCCCGGCCCCATATCGCACATGGCCTTCACTGGCGGCTGGTTAGCGAGGAAGTCACCACCGTAGATGGTGTCGTCAAAGTGCTGCCAGGTGGAGTCGCCTTCGCCCTTCAGGTTCTTTGCGGCATTGATGCCGCCCTGGGCGCAGACCGAGTGAGAGCGCTTGACCGGAACGATGGAGAAGAGGTCAGCATGACCGCCCATCTCGGCAATTTTGATGGCGGCTGAAAGTCCTGCCAGTCCGCCACCCACAACGATGATTTTAGGATGTGCCATAAAAATTCTTAGTAAAGCTGTTTTAAGTCAGGCTTTGTATCAGGGCACGACTTTAGTCGTGCCGCCAGCCTCGTCCGGAGATATCGGCTTTAGCCGCTGAAACAGGGGCTAAAGCCCGGCAAACTGGCAGCTCCTTTCGGCACGGCTGAAGCCGTGCCCTGATACAAACCGATTTATGAAACATGCCTTGATCTTTCGTGCTAGTCGTGTTCCACATAAGGAACCTGGTCGGCCGGTGTGCTCACGAAGCCAGTTACCGACCAGAGCCCGATACCGACGAGCGCTAACGCCAGACCAAAGCAAACAAAACCGAACTTGCGGCGCGCCTGAGCGCCCACCGTTATTCCCCACTTTGCGGCAAAGAGCCAAACGCCGTACGCGAAGTGCCACGACGCCGCCACTATTCCGATGATGTAAACCGCCACCACCCAGGGCTTCTGGAAGTCGAACCACACCTTCGAGAACGCATACTGGTAGCCGCCGCCCATCAGGTGCACGCCGGTAAACCGCATATCGATGACGTGGTACAGGATGTAGAGGAAGGCGATGATGCCGGTCCAGCGCTGCGAAGTGTAGAGCCAGTTCCCTGCCCACGGATACTCGCTGACGTTGGACTCGCCGGAATACCAGATGTAAATCCCATACA
>JBKQKT010000678.1:0-4693 GCA_052147365.1 Candidatus Korobacteraceae bacterium
TCACCAAACCTGGCACGTACGGCTACTTCTGATCGATTCATCCCGTGATGACGGCCAAGGTTGTGGTGCAGTGATGGTGGCGAGCGTGAACCCCTTCGATCCCAAGTCGGTTCTGCTCGCCAGGCATGCGCAACATGTCGTCCTGATCCACTTCCCGATTGCGCTCTGCCTCGTCAGCATTGTCTTCGACTTCATCGCGCAGTGGACGAAGAAGCGCGCGCTGGCTGAGGTCGCCTACTACAACCTGCTGGTCGCGGCCATTTCAACCGTGCCGGTCGTGGTGACCGGATTACTTGCCTGGCGCTGGCAGCTGGAGGGTCAACGCCTCAAAGGCATGCTGCTTCTCCATCTGGTGCTGGGCCTCGCCGCCAGCGGAATGATCTGGCTGGTCTGGAGCCTGCACTTCCGCGCGCACCGCAATCCGGAAGGCAAGCTGCCGCTCTATCGCCTGCCCATCGAAATCATGGCTGCCGCAGTGGTCAGCCTCACCGCCCATCTCGGCGGCTTTCTGAGCGGCGTCAACGGGCCGGGATAAAACACGAACCAACAATTAGGGAATAAAACCCCGCCTTTCCGGTTTACTCTTGTTAGCGTGGCGCTAGACCGCGACAAGGCGTACGAGTTCGAACTGCTCGCCATGCCCCTGTTCGCCCCGCTGTACAACCTGGCGCACTGGCTCACGCAGGACCGCAGCGAAGCGGAGGACCTGGTGCAGGAGACGTACGCCAAAGCACTGAAGGGATTCGATTCTTTTCAGCCGGGCACCAACTTTCGCGCCTGGATGTATCGCATTCTGCGGAACACGTTCCTTACTTCGCGCACCGGACTTAAGGCGGCGAAGACCGTTTCACTGGATGACGAAGACGATCCACCGTCGGTTTCGCCCGCGACGACCGAGACTCCGGAATCGATCCTGCTGGCGCGCGCTGATCATGACGCCATCCAGGCCGCGCTTCGGGAGTTGCCGGTGGCCTATCGCGAGATCATTCTGCTGTGCGATGTGGAGGAGATGAGCTACCGCGAGATCGCCGAAGCGCTGACCATCCCCATGGGCACGGTCATGTCCCGCCTGGCGCGGGCGCGCAAGGCCATGCGTCAATTGCTGGCGGAGAAGATGCAAGGAGCGTATCGATGACCTGCGAGAGCTGGCAGCATAAGCTTGACGCCTATCTCGACGCCGAGTTGCCGGAAGCCGAGGCTCGCGAACTTGGCGCTCATCTGCGCATCTGCCCATCGTGCTCGTCACAAGCGCTGTCGCGCTCCGAACTCAAGCGAAGCATCCATCTCGCCGGCAAGAAGTTTGCCCCCGATGCCGAATTCCGCAAGCGAATTCAGAGCAGCATCAGTCCGAAAGTGCCGGGCCGGCGCTGGGGTTGGATCGTAGAAGTTGGCGCAGTTTGCGCCGCTATACTGCTGCTGATCTTTGGCTCGATGGTCTGGATGCGGCAGTCGCAGCGTCAGCAACTCGTCGGCGAGTTGACGGACTTGCACATAGCAACACTCGCCAGCTCCAATCGCGTGGATGTGGTCTCGTCCGACCGGCACACGGTGAAGCCATGGTTCCAGGGAAAAGTGCCCTTCACCTTTAATGTGCCGGAACTGCAAGGCTCGCCCTTCGAACTGCTCGGCGGCAAGGTAACCTATATCGACCAAAATCCCGGAGCGGAGCTGCTATTCACCGTCAGGAAGCACGTGCTCTCGGTCTTCATCTTCAAGGATTCTCCCGAACTCGATCGCGCCCTGGGCTCCGGCGCGCTCATGCACCGGCTGTCGTTCAACCTCGAATCGTGGAGGGAGGGCGGCCTACGCTACGTCGTCATCACCGATGCCGGCCGCGCTGATATCGACGACCTGCGCGCCAGGTTTGTGCAGACAGCACAATAGGCTTCTTCGACACTACTTCCCCACCTGCTCGCAAGCCCGCAGCAAAGCGCTCGCCTTGTTCATGCACTCCTGGTACTCGCTTTCGGGATCGGAGTCGGCGACGATACCCGCGCCTGCCTGCACATACGCACGGCCGCGATGCACGACCATGGTACGGATGGCGATGCATGAATCCAGATTGCCGGCATAGTCGGCATAGAAGATCGACCCGCCATACACGCCGCGGCGCACCGGCTCCAGCTCTTCGATAATCTCCATGGCTCGCACCTTGGGCGCGCCGCTTAGTGTGCCGGCGGGAAAGCACGCCGCCAGGGTGTCGAGAGCGTCGAGCTCTGCGCGCAGGTTTCCTTCCAACGCCGAGACCAGGTGCATGACGTGCGAGTACTTCTCCACGTACATCAGGTCGCGGACTTTGACCGTGCCATATTCGCTCACGCGCCCCAGATCGTTGCGTCCCAGATCAACCAGCATGACGTGCTCCGCCCGTTCCTTCTCATCGCCACGCAGCTCCTCGGTCAGGCGTTCGTCCTCCGCGGGATCAACGCCGCGCTTGCGCGTGCCCGCGATGGGGCGATATTCCAGCTTGCGTCCCGAGACCCGCACCAGCATCTCCGGCGACGCACCCACCACGTGCAGGTCGTCAAGCTTCAGGAAAAACATGTAGGGCGACGGATTCACTGTCCGCAGCGCCCGATAGATCTGGAACGGGTCAGCAGGAGGCTTGAAGTCCAGTCTCTGGGAAAGCACTACCTGGAAGACGTCACCCGCAGCGATGTATTCCTTCGCTGTGCGCACACTCTCGATAAACCGGGCGTGCGAAGTGCTGACGTGGACCTTGATCGGCTTCTTTTTCTCCGACGCAGACCAGTGCACGTGCTGTGACCCAACGCCACGGATAAGCTTGCGCTCGATGGCGGCAATGTCAGCGAGGGCGCGGTCATAAGCCTTGCGCGGCGATCCTGACCGAACATCGGCGGCGGCGATGATGTGTACCTGGTGTCGCAGGTGGTCGAACGCGAGCAATCGGTCGTAGAAAGTAAAGACGCAATCCGGTAATTCCAGGTCGTCCTTCGCTCGGTCGGGCAGGCGTTCGAATTGCCGCACCATGTCGTAGGCAAAATATCCGACTCCACCGGAAGTGAACGGCGGCAGGCCCGGCAAAGCTGCAGGCTGGTATTGCCGCAAGCACGCGCGCAGCAACTCAACGACACTGCCCTGGCGCCGCTCTACCGAGGAGCCTTGGCGAATCGTCAACTCTTTTCCGCGTGCGGCAATCACCATGCGCGGCTCAGCGCCGAGAAACGTGTAGCGGCCAATCTTCTCGCCGCCCTCCACCGACTCCAACAGGAAAGCGTACTTCTGCCGAGCGGCGACGCTCAGGAACGCGCCGACCGGCGTCAACAAATCCGCGCTCAGCGTCTTCGCGACCGGCACCAGGGTAAAGTCACGGCTAAGCTGGAGGAAGGTTTTGTAGTCGGGGGTCAGCATTGTGAATGTGGTGTGAATTGTTGAGTGTAGTCGGGATTATACGGGAGTCCGGGCGGGTACCTACTCGCGGGTCCAGCCTGTGCGGAAGGCGCCCGCCGGGGGTGGTTACCCTCTCCTCAAAATGTTACGAACGTACAGTTACCTCACCTGTACCTTCGTAATCTTGACAAAGCAGGAGAGCGCGTTATGCTGGAGTCAGGCAGTCCGGCGACGGCTGGGAGTGTGTCCCCCGGGGGCGCGGACTCGTTCTTTGACAACCCGTTGGGTCGCGTCGGCTTTATGAAACGAAGCGGTGGCAGATCATGATTGGGGGTAAAATTCCTTCCGACTTTCTGCCTCGGCAAGAAAATTTCGCTGTAAGTATTGCAATAAAAGAGGTTATCCGTAGGCCTTTTGGATTCAAGAAGATGCGGGCAGGATCTGGCTAACCCTATGATTCTAAAGAACCGATGGGGAGAGGAAATGCTTGTTTTCGGGGCCGCGAAGCCCGCATCAGCGTTGAAGCCGACAAGCGCCAGCGGGCAAAAGGAGGTTGCGTGAGCGAAGTAGCCTACACATCCAACGTGCATATCGAGCGCATCAAGGGGCCGCTGCGCAAAGCGATTTTGCCCGGCGAGCCGCAGCCAGTTATGTTCAGTGTCCACGGCGGCATCGCCAAGCACTACGGTATAGATGAAAGCCGCTTGCCGGAACCGCACGCCGCAACCATCGACTACGTCATCGCAGCGCTGGGCGGTTGAATGCTCGGCACCTTTGCCGGCGCGCTGGATGCGCGCAAGATCAACGCTAAGGAAGGCCGCCTCACTGCTGACGTGCGCGGTGAAGTCGAAGAGGAAAACAAGGTCCTGGTCATCCGCCGAGTGCACGTGACGTTTCGCCTGCGCGCCGCGAGTCCCGACGAAGTCCGCGAAACCGTGGATCGCGTCCACAGCGTGTACGCGGAAGGGTGTCCCGTGTACCGCTCGCTGAGGCCGGCGTTTCAGATCACCTCGGGCGTGGAGGTGGTGCCCGAGCAGGCGGCAGCAATGTAATGCGCTTTCGAGGAGCCTTGTCCGCTCCTATGCCCTTCAGGGCGGCGCCGCAAGAGGCCGCGCGAAGGTACAGTGGTTGCCCGTGGCACCAAACAGTCATTCCACATCGCTCACTGTCGACTGATTATTGGCACAAACAGGCTGTTCCATGAATGCTAGCCAAAGATTCTGGGCGGATGGCGGGCAATCCGGAGGTAATGTCTCCGGATTAGTCCCGACAAACGGGCTTGGGGGAGATGAGAACAACCGACGGGACATGACTTCCCCGAAGGCGACTTCTGGCCCGGAAT
>JBKQKT010000679.1:0-7943 GCA_052147365.1 Candidatus Korobacteraceae bacterium
TTGAGACGCTGGCGCGCGAGCGTGCCAAGCAGCTTTTTGGCGCTGAGCATGCCAATGTGCAGCCACATTCAGGAACCACGGCCAACATGGCCGCTTACGCGGCGGTCGTTCAGCCGGGCGACACAGTGTTTGGTTTGAACTTGGCGCACGGCGGCCACCTCAGTCACGGCCACCCGCTGAATTTCTCCGGCAAGACGTACAAGATCGTGCCCTACGGCGTGACCCACGAAACCGAGACCATTGATTACGACGAACTGGAACGCATGGCCGAACGCGAGCGGCCGAAGCTCATCATCGGCGGCGGCAGCGCGTATCCGCGGATCATCGATTTCGCGCGCATGCGAAAAATTGCCGATAAGGTTGGCGCCATCTACCTGGTGGACATGGCACACTTCGCGGGACTGGTGGCTGGAGGAGCGCATCCGTCTCCCGTGCCTCACGCGCAGATTGTCACCACCACCACCCACAAGACGTTGCGCGGTCCGCGTGCCGGGCTCATCCTATCTAAGAGCGACTACGCTGCTCCAATCGACAAAGTTGTTTTCCCCGGAATGCAGGGCGGGCCGCTGGTGCACATCATTGCAGCCAAGGCGGTGTGCTTTCGCGAAGCTCTGCAGCCCAGCTTCAAGGATTACGCGCGGCAGGTCGTAGGCAACGCCAAGGTGCTGGCGCAGACTATGACGGACGAAGGCTTCCACGTTGTTTCCGGTGGCACCGACACGCACCTGATGCTGGTGAATGTCTTCGCCAAGGGCATGCTGGGCAGCGAGGCCGAGAATGCGCTGCACGAAGCCGGGATCACGGTGAACAAGAATGCGATTCCGTTCGACACCAACCCACCGCTGAAGCCGAGCGGGATCCGCATTGGGTCGCCGGCGGTTACTACTCGCGGCATGAAAGAAGGCGAGATGCGGCAGATCGGCAAATGGATCTCCGAGGCTCTGCACAACCGCACGGACAAGAACGTGCTGGCGCGCATCCGCCGGGAAGTCCTGGATCTGTGCGAGGCGTTTCCGCTGTACGCGTCGCGACGGGCGAAGCACGTGGAGGCGGTGAGGGTGTAGCTCGGCTCAGGTGCCAATGGGGCCGCATTCCGTTTTTCGGTTGCGGCGCGATTTACACTTGTCTTGTGCGGATCGCGATCGACATTCGGCGCATTGGCGAATTTGGCGTTGGCACCTACACACGCAACGCCATCCGCACCCTGGCGCGCTTGGACCACGAGAACGAATACTTCCTTATCGGCATTCCAGGAAAGCTCACTGGGACCGAGGGCTTGCCGGCGAACTTCAAGATGTTGCCGGCGCAGCCCAATGAGCTCTCGCTGCGAAGCTACTTCGAATTGCACCAGCTTCTGAAACGCTTTCGCTGCGACCTGTTGCACGTCCCGCATCTGTTCTGGAAGCCGCAAGGCATCCCTTGTCCTTACGTGGTCACGGTACACGACCTGCTTGACCACATGTACCGTGCCAACAGCCATTCCAGCGTCAAGCGCAACCTGCATTTTCAGTTCACCAAGCGGGTGCTGCATCACGCAGCGCGCATCTTTGCCGTGTCGAACTTTTCCAAGAAGGACACGGAGCGCCTGTTCCAGGTTCCGCCCGGGAAAATTGAGGTCATCTATAACGCGATTGATGAGCGCTTCCGCCTTGGGCATGCGAGCGAAACCGACAGCCGGCTCATCGCAGAACGCTACCAGGTGAACTATCCATTTCTGCTTTATGCAGGCCGCATCAGCCCACATAAGAACATTGTGCGCATCATTGAGGCGTTCGCCGCGCTGAAGGGTGAGCTGGCCAAAGAAGGTCAGTTCGAGGACCTGAAGCTGATCATCATTGGCGACGAGGTATCTAAGCATCCAGACCTGCGGCGTGCAGTGGTGAAGGGCCGGGTGCAAAACGACGTGCGGTTTCTAGGATTTGTGCCCATCGAGGTGCTGCGCATCTTCTACGACAAGGCCAAGATCTTCGTGTTCCCCTCGCTGTATGAAGGGTTCGGGTTGCCGCCGCTGGAGGCCATGGCGCACGCGACGCCTGTGGTCACCAGTAACACGTCGTCGATTCCCGAAGTCGTGGGTAATGCCGCCGTAATGGTCAATCCGGAGAACGTGTTCGAGATCATGAAAGCGCTGCACCGCGTCCTGCTCGACCAGAGCGTGCGAGAGAAACTGAAGGTGCGCGGCGTGGAACAGGCAGGGAAGTTTTCGTGGGATGCAAGCGTTCGCCGCATGCTGGAGGTCTATCGCGAGGTGGCGCAGGGCTGAGCAAGTACTCGACCTGCTTTTCTGCCCGAAAATAGCTCACCTGCTGCAAATCATGATTTGTTAGGCCCGCAGATAACGGACATACATCGGTTGGCCCTCAACCTGCTTCTAAATGATTGACTGAGAGCCATCTCTTCAGTTCGGCCCGGCCATGCGGTTTTTTTGCACAAGTCGAGTAATTTCTATCCTGGCCGCGCTGGTCGCGATGCTGTCTTCCAGCGCCCGCGCGCAGACGCTTTCGCCGGGCGAAATCATCAGCCGCATGGAACAGGCGCAGACTGCCGCGCGCAAACGCGCAACTCCTTACACCGTCACTCGGGAGTACACGCTTGCCGGAGAGGATGCCCAAAAACCAAAGTCGGAAGTGGTAGCCGAGGTCAATTTCGCTCCTCCTTCGCATAATGACTATACGGTGCGCACCGTCGAGGGCAGCAATCGTGGCGAGACCATCGTGCGCAAGGTGCTGGAGCACGAATCCAAGATGGCAAGCCAGGCCGAATTTTACGAGATCAGCTCGCGCAACTACGATTTTGTGCTGCTGGGTCGCGAGATGCTGGATGGCCACGATTGCTATGTCCTGCAGCTCAAGCCCAAGCGACAGCTGAGTGAACTGGTGCGGGGCAGAGCCTGGGTCAATGCCGATGACTTCCGGATCCGCAGGATCGAAGGCCTAACTGCCGAGAGTCCATCATGGTGGCTTAAGAACCTGCACGTCACGATCAATTACGATGCCGTGAACGGCATCTGGCTGCAGCATGACACCAAGGCCGTGGCCGACGTTCGCTTCGCTGGAAGGCAGGTCTTGACCGTGCGAGAAGTCGATGTTCGCACTGGCGATGTGAATTCCCAGAATCGTTTACCGGGCCGGACTCGCACTAACTCCCATAGCACCTTGGCCGACAGCGCGGCGTGGGTGCCCAGATAAGGCCGACGGTAGGATTTTCCCATTCCAGTTGGAGATATCCAGGCTGCTGGTGGAGAAAATGGATTGTAGCTGCCGGGCCTGTAAGCCGAATTCTGTGTCCCGCCCTTTCTCCCCGTGGATCGCCTGTGCTTCAACGCGGACAAAGGGCGGGACGACGGTCATTCCTCTGGGCCGCACATCACTGCGCGGCTCTAGCGACCTACCCGGAAGTTGTGACGCGCCGAGCCAGCACGTACGTCCGCGTAAGCGAACGCTCCTCCCCTATTTGGTCTTGCTCCGTGTGGGGTTTTCCCTGCCACCGCCATTGCTGGCGGCGCGGTGCGCTCTTACCGCACCTTTTCACCCTTACCCCGCTTGCGCGAGGCGGTATGTTTTCTGTGGCACTTTCCGTCAACGCCGCTTGAACGGCGCCGCCCGGACGTTATCCGGCACACTGCTCTGTGGAGTTCGGACTTTCCTCTGCCCGCCTGCGCAACCTGGCCTGCCCGCATAGCGGGCTCCGCAAAGCGAAACGACCAGTGTTCACAAGCCGGCAGCGACCGTCCGGCCCAGCAGCTAACACCTGTAATTATAGATGGTCCCTTTGCCAGCTCGTCGCAAACGCCAAACCTCATTGCTGGCGCTTTGGCGAGGAACGGAATAGGATTTACGTCACACCGTTCTCAGGGGCTCGTCCGGAGCTAGCATTGTGCCGCTGCAGCTTTCTTTTGCATCCGCGTTTCTCGCGATAGCGCTCTATGCGCCTCTGGCGACGGCGCAGCGGGTCGCCAGTCCGTCGCAGCCCGGCCCAGCTAACGTGCAGCACTCCGACGAAAATGCACCTGAGCTATCCACGCAGGAAAGCTCGACCACGTTCAAGGTCAGGGTCAATCTGGTCGAGGTTCGCGTGGTGGTCCGCGATGCTCAGGGACATGCCGTAGGCAACCTGAAGCAGGAGGACTTTCAGCTTCTGGACAACGGCAAGCCGCAGGTCATCAGCAGGTTTTCTGTGGAAACGGCGGAGTCTAAGCCGCCAGTCGTCAAACAGGAAACTCCGCCCGAAACGCCTGGCGCTACATTAACCCTGCCAAAACGCTACGTTGCTTATCTCTTTGACGACATTCATCTGCAATTCGGCGATCTGGCGCAGGTGGTCGCCGCCGCCAAGCGTCACCTTCAGACTTTGCGTACGACGGACCGTGCGGCCGTCTTCACAACTTCGGGACAGAACCAGGTTGAATTTACCGACGATCGCGCAAGACTGCAGACGGCCTTGGGTCAGCTTCACTCGCGCTCAGTAACCGCCTCCGGGACAACTGAATGTCCTAACGTCAGCTATTACATGGCGGACCAGATCATCAATAAGCATGACGAACAGGCGCTGCGAGTTGCCGCGCAGGACGCCCTGGATTGCGGGAATTTGCCGGATGCGCGTTCGGCCATGACCGAGGCGCAATCGGCCGCGCGCCGCGCTCTCGACCTCGGGAACCATGAAACACAGCTTTCCCTTGGCGCTGTGAAGGATGTGGTCCGCAGGATTGCCGTCATGCCGGGCCAGCGGAGCATCCTCATCGTCTCTCCGGGTTTCTACAATTCGGAGCAACTTCAAGAGCAGACGGAGCTGGAGGAACGCGCTCTTCATTCCTATGTAATCATCAGCGCATTGGACGCAAGAGGTCTGTACACGGAGACGCCCGACGCCAGCAACAGCCGAATGCCAAACCACGAGATTGCTGCCCTGATGGTGCAGTACCAGCATCAGGAAGCGCTTGCGAACGGCGACGTGCTTGCTGACCTCGCGCATGGCACTGGAGGCACTTTCTTCACCAACCGCAACGACCTTGAAACCGGCTTCCAGCAACTGGCTACGCCGCCGGAATATTCCTATCTGCTGGCCTTTTCTCCTCAAAACCTAAAGTTCGACGGCCGCTTTCACAATGTAAAAGTCACCGTGAAGGCCCCACAAAAGCTCGCCGTCCAGGCGCGCAAGGGGTACTATGCTCCCAAGCAGGCTGTCGGAGAGGCGGAGCAGGCCAAACAGCAGATCCAGGACGAGGTTTTCTCGCAGGAGGAACTGCACGATCTTCCGGTGGAGATGCACACCCAGTTCTTCAAGACGAGCGACGAAGAAGCGAAACTATCTGTGCTGGTCCGGTTGGATGTTCGGCATCTGCACTACCGCAAGACCGACGGCCGGAACAACAACAACCTGACCATCGTGTCGGCCTTGTTCGACCGCAATGGAAACTTTGTCACGGGCTCTCAAAAGGTCCTTCAGATGCGTTGGAAAGACGAGTCGCTAAACGGCAAACTGGCCTCGGGAGTGACCTTGAAAAGCAGCTTCGACGTGAAGCCGGGCAGTTATCTGGTGCGGCTAGTGGTGCGCGATGAGGATGGACAATTAGCCGCCCAAAACGGTGCCATCGAGATTCCCTAGAGATTTCCTTGTATTGAGGTGGGTCAATGAAGTTCTGTCGCCTCTGGTTAGTGGCATTGATGATTGCCGGCACCGGCCTGCTTTCGATGTTCGTGGCTACAAATGTGGCGCGCGCGCAACAGGCGCAGGATCCGCAGCAGCCGGCACAAGGTCAAGTTCCGCCCCCCAGTGATAGTTCCACGCCCGTGTTCAAAGCAGAGACACGCCTGGTCCTGGTGGACACGATTGTCACGGACAAGCAAGGCAACTACATCACTGACCTGACCGCCAAGGACTTCAAGGTTTGGGAAGATAACAAAGAGCAGGCCATCAAGAGCTTCTCGCTCGAATCCAACTCTGGCGCCCCCTCGGAAAGCCGGCGGCACTATCTGGTCCTGTTCTTTGACAACTCCACCATGGCCTTCGGTGACCAGGCCCAGGCGCGCGATGCAGCCGCTAAGTTCGTTGAGGCCAACGCCGGACCCGACCGCTATATGGCGGTCATCAACTTCGGCGGCACGGTCCAGATAGCGCAGAACTTCACCGCCGATGGGGAGCGGCTGAAACAAGTCGTGCGCAACACGAAGTTCTCCAGCGTTTCTCCGAATGCACCGAGCGCACAGCCGGTGGAAGTTGCGTCGCTGGGCGTACCACAACTGGGAAACGCAGAGTCTAACTTCGGAGTGCGCAGTCTGCTACTGGCGTTGCGCAATGTCGCTAAGAGCCTGAGTTCCGTGCCCGGCCGTAAGAGCCTGGTTCTGCTGACCGCGGGCTTTTCCATCGCTCCTGGCGATCCAGATGCCTTGGAGCGGCAGTCGGAACTGACGGCTGCCATCAGCGCATGCAACAAGTCCAACGTGGCGGTTTATCCCATTGATGTACGCGGGCTGACTTCGGGCATGAGTGCTGGCCCAGGCTCCGCGCATCTGGAGGAAATTCCCGATTTCGGGGAAGCACGGCTTGTGACCGCAACGCTCAACTACTCAGAAGGTGATGAAGCGGCCCGCCTGGTTTACGTCCAGCATAGTGGAGGCAGCGGCGGCGGTGGCGGAGGAGGTGGTGGAGGCGGCGGCGGGCGAGGCGTCGGTGGCGGAACCGGCGGCGGCACCGGAACCGGCGGGGGTGGCACTCGCGGCGGTGGAACGGGAACTTCCGGCGGCGGCTCGCGTGGAGGCGGAGCAACTGGCGGTGGCGCGACTAGTGGCGTTCCTTTGTACTCTGGAAACGGCTTCAATCCCTACAACCAGAGCCGCCAGCTCATTCCGACTATTCCGAATATTGCAGACAACCAGCAGGTCCTATATCAACTGGCGCAAGGAACCGGCGGATTTGTGATCGTAAACTCCAACGACCTGCTCGGCGGAATGCAGAAGATTGCCCGTGAGCAGACTGAGTACTACGTTCTGGGATATACGCCGGCGGCGCCCGACGAGGGAAGCTGCCACCTGTTGAAGGTGAGGGTCGAGCGCCCGGGAACCAACGTCCGTTCGCGCACCGGATACTGCAACGGTAAGGCAACTGACATGCTGGCCGGCAAGCCGGAGGAAAAGCAGCTAGAGAGTCGCATGACCGGTTCTCAGCCGGGGACGATTGCGGCTTCCATGCTGGCTCCTTACTTTTACACTTCGGTGAACACCGCGCGCGTGAACCTGGCCATCGAAATACCTCCCAGCGCCATCAAGTTCGAGAAGCAGAAGGCCAAGCAGCACGCAACCGTCAACGTAGCGGGAATCGCTTATAAACTTGACGGAACCGTAGCGGCGCGATTCAGCGACAGTGTCAACCTCGACTTCGACGACAAAAAAGAGGTGGAGGAATTCAACTCCAAGCCATTTCACTACGAAACCCAGTTCGATGTCACCGCGGGTCATTACAACCTGAAAGTTGTGTTCAACCCTCAGGGCGGTGACAGCTTTGGTAAGCTGGAGCTGCCTCTGGTCATTGACCCGTATGACGGCAAGCAATTCACCATGAGCGGCGTCGTGCTCAGCAAGAGGGTGTACCCGGTTTCGCAGATGGGACAGTCGCTGGATGCCACCCTGCTGGAAGATCGCACGCCGCTGGTGACGCAGGGATTGCAAGTCATTCCCTCGGGCAGCGATCACTTCAGCAAGACGGACCGCGCGGCGTTTTACGTCGAGGTTTATGACCCCGCGCTGGCCGGCCCCAATCCTCCCAAAGTCGGCGTTAAGATGACCGTCGTGGACCGCAAGACCGGCGAGAAGAAGATCGAAACCGGAGGCGCTGCTGTGGACGCCAAGGCCGGCAGCCCGCTGGTTCCGGTCGGGCTGAAGCTGCCCGTGGGTGAGCTTCCGCCTGGTTCGTACCGTCTTGAACTGACGGCAATCGACACCGCCGGA
>JBKQKT010000680.1:0-4350 GCA_052147365.1 Candidatus Korobacteraceae bacterium
GGCATGGGCGCCTTAAGTCTTTGCGGGCCTACCTCGGTGCCCGCAACAGCGCGACGGGTGCGCAATGAGCGCGGGTCCTGCACATCCACGGCGTAACGAGCACTGCCGATGACCATGTGCAACTCGCCCTGCAGGGAACGCTCGCGTTTGATCTCGTAGGCCTTGCCGCCCACCAGGACGGAGAGAACATCGCGCGCGGTCAGCGCAGCGTCAACCTCCAATTGCTGACCGTCGACCTTGCAGCACCATGTCTTCTCGCCGCGTGTCAGTTCCAATTGATGAGTCTTGCCATCCACAACTACGTCGTAGGTCATGTTTTGTATCTCACCGCTCCCTCAAGGACTCGGCGCGGGCGCTTCGCCGCCAGTTCGAGGGCGTAACAATCGAGTCGCCATTGCCCGAAGCGGGACCTCCTAACGTCGCGGGGAATGTCGCGTTGGTCTCGGTGGCGGCAAAGATTGCCGCCCCAATGGCGGCCATCAGCGGATGCTGTCCGTCGGCTTCCTGATGCGGCTTGGCTAGCAGGCGGTCGAGAAAGCCGGTGTCCAGCTTGCCCGCGCGGAAGTCCGGGTCGCGCAGGATTCGCCGGAACAATGAGATATTGGTCTTGATGCCGCCAACAAAGTACTCATAAAGTGCGCGCAAAAGCCGGTCAATGGCGTCGTCGCGGGTCTCGCCATAACCAATCAGCTTAGCCAGCAAAGGATCGTACTCAATGGGCACCTTCCAGCCTTCGTACATACCGCTGTCGCGCCGGATGCCGGGGCCGGAAGGCGAGATGAGACGCGTGATTTGCCCCGGCGAGGGGAAGAAGTTGTTATCAGGATCCTCGGCGTACACGCGACACTCGATGGCGTGTCCACGCACCTTGATCTGCTCCTGCTGGAAAGGCAGCTTTTCTCCCGCCGCAACATGCATCTGCAAGTGGACCAGGTCGAGTCCGGTCACCAGTTCGGTGACCGGATGCTCCACTTGCAAGCGCGTGTTCATCTCAAGGAAATAGAAGTTGCGCTGCTCATCGACTAGAAACTCGACTGTGCCGGCGTTGTGATAATTGGCGGCCTTGGCCACGCGCACTGCGACCTCGCCCATGCGCCGCCGCATGTCTTCATCCACAATGGGCGACGGTGACTCTTCCATGACCTTCTGGTGGCGCCGCTGCACCGAACATTCACGCTCGCCGAGGTACACGGCGTTGCCATGCTCGTCGCCGAAAATCTGCATCTCGACGTGACGCGGGTTGGCGATGAATTTCTCGAGGTAAATCTCGTTGTCGCCAAATGACCGCTGGGCCTCACTACTGGCGTTTTCATAAGCGGAGCGCAGCTCTTCCGGCTTGACGACCATGCGCATTCCCTTGCCGCCACCACCAGCGGCAGCTTTGAGCATTACGGGATAGCCGATCTGTTCGGCGAGTCTCTCGGCAGCTTCGATGTCCAGACCGTGCTCGGAACCGGGCACAAAGGGAACGCCCGCGCGTTTCATATGCTGCCGGGCGCGCGTTTTGGAGCCCATCATCTCCATCGACTCGGGCGTCGGCCCGATGAACTTGAGTCCCGCATCAGCACAGGCCCGGGCGAAGCGCGCATTCTCGGAGAGAAACCCATATCCGGGATGGATTGCCTCTGCCTGGCTGCGGCGGGCAACGTCCAGAATCTTGTCGAAGTTGAGGTATGACTCGCTCGCGGTGGCCGGCCCGATGTGGTAAGCGTAATCGGCTTTGCGCACGTGCAGCGCCTTGCGGTCCACCTCGGAGAAGACCGCGACGGACTCAATGCCCATCTCGCGGCAGGCGCGAATGATGCGCACCGCAATCTCTCCGCGATTGGCGATCAGCACCCGTTTGAACATAGCAAGTCTCGACAGAAAAAAGGATTGTACTGCATAGGTTATAAAACCGGAGGGGTTACGTCACAAGGCTGTGTGACGCGGAACGTATCGCCGTGAACGGCCTTTAAACGTCCAGTTCCGCCAATACTTCCGCCAGGTTCATATAGACAGGTGCCAGCCGGAAATCCGTAGTTTCGATCCAGTTGCCTGTTGAGCAATCCCAACCGCGGCGCTCCCCTGGATCAATCACCCAGATCGCCTTAACGCCCATGGCGCGATAATCCGCAATGCGCTGGTTGTAACGGCTGATGCGGTCCTCCGGAGAAAGAACCTCGATGATGACCAACGGCGCTTCGCGCACAATGCGCTTGTCCTTGCTGGAGCGGGTACACAGAACAATATCTGGCACGCGGAAACGGGTTGGACCGACTTGGGTGCGAACATCTGGCAGTACACGAATCTGCCATTCCCCGGCATGTTGTATGAACCATCCCAGGATGGCGGCGATTACTTCCGAGTGCTCGATCTCGCCCACATTTCTCTCCTCGAGCCGCCCGTCGACATAGTCCATGTCTGGCTCATAGCTGCTGTTGAGGTACTCGTCGACGCTAATCGCCGCAGTCGTTGCCATAATGTCCTATATTTTATCCTCAAAAACAGAGCAGTATCAGGCCGCGCAAAGCAAAACGCCCCTCGCGGAGGGGCGCTCGCTAAACACCTGCCAACTTGAACTACTGTTGCAGTGTCACAACACCGCTGGGCCCGGCCTTTTCTGCCTTAGCCTTCTTGGTGGCCATGGTCTTGTCCACCCAGTCGTCGGCGGTCTTGAGATCGGCCTTGCGGGCGTCGGGATTGTCGCATTGCAAGTCGGCCTGCTCGCGATAGAGCAGGTTCAGGTAGGCCATTGCGTCGTCGTAATCGGGACGCAGCTCAATCGCCTTTTGCAGCTTCGTGATCCCGTCCTGCACAGCTGGTTCGTTCTGGCTCTTGATCGTCTTGATCAACTCGGCGCAGTCTTTCTTGTCTTTCAGATCGTCGGTGGGCTTCAAGCCAAGCTTGGCGCGTTCGTCCATGCGCTTCTGATACGCCTGAGTCCAGTCGATCACGGCTATCGAGTAGTAGGTCTCGGGATCGTTGGGATCCAGCGTTGCCACCTGCTGATAGTAATCCTTGGCCTGATCGAACTTCTTCATGTTGAAGTAGAGCGAAGCGATGCCCTTCAGGCTGTGGACCTGCTGCTCCTTCGGAGGATGTAAGTCCAGGACCTGCTTGAACACGTCGATGGCCTGTTCGGCATAGCGATTGTTGTCCGGTGAATCGGCGCCAGGAATGTATTGCTGGGCATAGGCCGTGGCCAGATAAAGACGGGCATTAATCAGACTAGGATCCAGCGCCACAGCGTTCTTGAAATGTTCAATCGCATCTTCGAATTTGGCATTCTTATAAGATTGCACGCCCTTGTTGAGCTGGTCGCGCGCTCTCAGCTTGCTGCATCCCACCGCCGAGAAGAGCACGAGCAGTATCGCAAGCAGTGTCATTACCCGTGAGCATATCTTCATGTCTGCTATCACTTTCCGTTAGGGTTTCCAGCTTCGTGACAAAGCGGGCCGCCGTTGCGCAGCGTCCCGCCCGTTCAGGAGGAAAAGTACTGCCCGAATCAACTTACCGAACGCCAGGGAACGCCTAACCGCCGGCCTCAATCTTGGCCGTGATCAGTCCGACTTTATCGACACCGGCAGCGTGCGCGATGTCGATCACCTGTGCCACGTCATTGAACGTGAGATCGGGGTCCGCTTTGACGAACATTACCTTCTCCGCGCGGGTTTTGAAGATGTCGTTCAAACGGCCTTCCAGGTTGTCCCAGGTGACGTCGTCCTGGTTGATCTTGAGCGCCGGCTTATCGCCGCTGCCCTTCAGAACCTGTACCACAATCGTGCGGTCGCTGGGAGGCGGCTGCTTCGTCGGGTCCTTAGGCGGCTGTGGAACCAGCGCGTCCAGGCCCTTCGGAGTCAGCGGCGTGATCACCATAAAGATGATGAGCAACACCAGCAGCACGTCAATCATCGGGGTGACGTTGATATCTGCACAAGGGCCATCACCAGACCCAGTTGTCATAGACATAAATCAATCCCTTTACTGGCCGCCAGCGCCGGGGCTGGCCCCGGTGGCCGGTGGTTTCTTGGTGGCGGCACCCGTTTGGATCTGCTCGGTCAACAGTCCCACGTCATCTACTCCCGCCGACCGCACGTTATCCACCACGTCAACGACGGCGCCGTACTTGGCGCGCGCGTCGGACTTGATGAAGACCCGCTTGTCAACCTTGTTGGCCAGGCGGTCTTTTACCTTTGCCGTCAAGTCCTCGGCCTTGATGCGATCAGTACCGAAGAAAATCTGCCCGTCTCGCATGATGGCCACCAGCAAGGCATCTTCCTTGTCGGCGTCAGGCATGGGCGTCGGACTATTGACCTTCGCCATGTCAACGCTGACGCCATGCTGCAACATGGGCGTGATGACCATGAA
>JBKQKT010000681.1:0-7064 GCA_052147365.1 Candidatus Korobacteraceae bacterium
TAAGCCTTCAGCCTGCCCGCGAACTTCTCGCGGATCTTCTTCACCTTGGGCGAGATCGCGAACATGCAGTACGGCTGATAAGGATGGTTCTTGAAGTAGTCCTGGTGGTATTCCTCGGCGGGATAAAACGTGGAGGCCTTCTCGACCGTGGTGACGATCGGGTCGGCAAAGACGCGCTCCTTCGTCAGCTCGGCGATTACCTTCTGCGCGGTCTTCTGCTGTTCCTCATCACGATAAAAAATGACCGACCGGTACTGCTCGCCCACGTCATTGCCCTGGCGGTTTAGCGTCGTTGGGTCGTGCGCGGTGAAGAACACTTCCAGCAAGTCCTCATAGCTGATGACGGCCGGATCGAAGGTGATCTCCGCCACCTCGACGTGACCGGTCTTGCCGCTGCAGACCTTCTCGTAGGTCGGGTTCTGGACGTGCCCGCCCATATAGCCCGAAACCACGCGCTGCACACCCTGCAACTGGTTGAACGCCGCTTCCACGCACCAGAAGCATCCGCCGCCGAGGACTGCTGTTTCTGTCATTGTCTTGGCCTCACGACAAGATACAACAATCGGCTGCTGGCGTTACAACGGCACGCCTCAGTCACCGTGGGATATACTGCCGTTTCGCGAAACACCAGCCATGGGCACGGGTGGGAGCAGGCCTTCAGGCCTGCGTTGAGGCCGCAACTTAACAGAGGGGGCTTTAGCCCCCTAAGAAAACCAGGAGCGCGCACTTCATGATCGAACGACTCAAAGAGAGCTCGGGCGGAGTAATCGGCTTCAAGGTCATCGGCAAGATGACCGCTGAAGACATCCAAGGTTTCGAGCCGCAAATCGGCTACCTGCTGGCCGAGCGTAAGCACAAACCCATCGGCATCCTCGCCGACCTCTCCCAGATGCACGGCGCCGAGTTGGCGGCGCGCTGGGACGAGATGCGCTTCCTGCAGAAGCACACCGACCACATTGCGCGGATGGCGGTGGTCGGCGCCGGCAAGTGGGAGGAGATCATGGCCCTCCTCACCGCTGGCGCGGCCGTGCTGCAGTCCGAGACGCGCTACTTCGATAGCTCCGAAATCCTGCATGCCTGGGAGTGGGTCCGCACCGCCAAACACGCCGAAGACGTGCCGGTGCGCCAGATCTCTCCCGCAACCGGCATCTGGAAGGACTACCGTCCCGAATACATGGGCCTGTAGGTCGCGAGCGCGTTTGGGTAGAGCGGCGCTTCAGCGCCGCGTCCAGCCCGGTCGCCAGAACTGTCGGGGATGCAGCCCGTGGCAACGCGGGCCTGAAGGCCCGCTCTACCCGACCCCTCACCGGCTGCGGAACTTCGACAGCAGCCGCAGGATCTCGAAATACAGCCAGATCAGGGTGATCATCAGCGCGAAGGCGCCATACCACTCCATGTATTTCGGTGCGCCCATCCGCGCGCCGTTCTCGATAAGGTCGAAATCGAGAACCAGGTTCAGCGCCGCGACAATTACGACAATGATGCTGAAGCCGATGCCAATCGGGCTTGCGCTGTTGATCGACGTGAAGTGCACGCCAAAAAATCCTAGGATGAATTGCAGGAAGTAGAACACCGCAATGCCGCCGGTCGCGGCCACAATTCCGAGCCGTAACTTGTCGGTCACCTTGATAAGCCCGGTGCGGTAAGCCACCAACATCGCGACCAGCGTGCCGAAAGTGAGCGCGACCGCCTGTATGGCGATGCCGTGGAAGCGCATCTCGAGCATGGCCGAGACCCCGCCCAGCACCAGGCCTTCCAGCAGCGCGTAAAGCGGTGCCGTCACCCCCGCCCATTCCTTCTTGAAGATGGTGACCATCGCGAGGATGAATCCGCCGATGCCGCCGACCAGGATCATCGGCCCGATGGCCTGCATCGCCGCCTCGGGCGACTCTGGGTTGAACGCGCCGAAGAAGCGGTTCCACGTCCACGCGGCGGTGGCGACGCAACAGATGAGCAGAATGCCCGTCTTGTTGACGGTGCCGGAAATGGTCATGCCCTCGCCGTAGGCCGCCTCACCGGTGCGGAAGGTATCGCCACTTAGGGCGGGATTCGAGGTTCTCATCAATTGCGGCATGTATGATCTCCTTGCTCTGATAGCTTACAGATTAGACGTAACTGTGCGCTAACCGGACTCTTTGCAACGTTTCACCAGACCTGTCATCCCGAGCGGAGCGAAGCGGAGTCGAGGGATCTGCGGTTGCGTTCTATCCACTGACCACTATCCACTAAAACAACGTTTCTTGCCCGCTCGTCGCTGTCCTCGGCCGCTTCACTCCGAAATGCTCGTACGCCAGATGCGTTGCCACTCGCCCGCTCGGGGTGCGGTCGAGAAACCCGATTTGCATGAGGAATGGTTCGTAAATCTCCTCGATCGCGTCGGGCTCTTCGGCGAGCGAGGCCGCCAGCGTCTTCAAGCCGACCGGGCCGCCCTGGTACTTATTGATGATGGTCTCCAGCAGTTTGCGATCAATCTCATCGAAGCCGAACCGATCAACTTCGAGCATCGCCAACGCCTTTTGTGCAGTTGCCTTGTCGATTTTACCCTCGGCCTTCACCTGGGCATAATCACGCACGCGCCGCAACAGCCGATTGGCGATGCGCGGTGTGCCGCGGCAACGGGTGGCAATCTCCACCGCGCCTGGCTCGTCAATTTCCACGCCCAGAATTTCCGCCGAGCGCTCGAGGATGATCTTCAGGTCTTCGTGGGCGTAGAACTCCAGCCGCAGCACGATGCCGAAGCGCGAGCGCAGCGGCGCCGTCAGCAGCCCCGCCCGCGTGGTGGCGCCGATGAAGGTGAACGGCCGCACCTCGATGGTATGGGTGCGCGCCGACGGCCCCTGCCCGATGATGATGTCAAGCTTGTAGTCCTCGAGCGCCGAGTACAGCAGTTCTTCCAGCGCCGGCTGCAGGCGGTGGACTTCGTCGATGAAGAGCACCTGCCGCTCGCGCAGGTTGGTGAGGATGGCCGTGAGGTCGCCCTTGATTTGCAGCGTCGGTCCCGAGGTCTGCTGAAAGGCCACGTCCAGCTCGTTGGCAATGATGTTGGCCAGCGTCGTCTTGCCCAGCCCCGGCGGCCCGTAGAGCAACACGTGGTCGAGCGCCTCGCCGCGCGCCTTGGCGGCCTGGATGGCGACTTCGAGGTTGTCCTTGACCTTCTTCTGCCCGATAAACTCACGCAGCCGCTGCGGGCGGAGCTTCAACTCGAAGGACGAATCGTCATCCACCGGCACCGCCGAGACGATGCGCTCGCGATCAGGATTGTCTTTGGATGAAGGCACGCTGGGGCGATAGTAAAGGGAAGCAAGGCGAAGGCGCAATGCGGGGGCTCCGCCTTGTCGCCGTAGCTGCGGTGCTTCCCTCTAACTTGAAACTCGAAACTTAGAACTCGAAACTCGGCTAGGGCAGCGGCGGGCAAGCCTCGGACAGGAAGGGGCTTTGGCATTCGTCGAGCGTGAGGTCGCTGTAACCCGGCTCCGTGGCGCTCACCACAGCGAACCGTCGGCTGCTAAGATTGATTATCATGATTATCTTGATTATCAGTTTTGCTTATCATGATAATTAAGCTTAGCACGTAGTGATTTCAAGATAAGTTACATATAGTCTATTACTTGCGAGATTCTAGGTTGCTATTTTATTGGTTTCGGTAAGAATTTGACAGGGGGGTGCTTTGGGGTCGTGAACGCCATCATATTCGCTGCTCGAGCCTACTCAAATCAGCGCTCGTCGGCCGAACGCTGAGTGCCTCAATTATCATTCGGCTATCCATGAAAAACCTCGGCATCCTTCTTTCCGGGCGCGGCTCGAACTTTGAGGCCATCGCCGACAACGTTGCTGCCGGCAAGCTTGACGCGAAGATCGCGGTCGTCATCTCGAATCGGGCTGATGCGCCAGGAATCGAGTCGGCGCGGCGGCGCGGTCTGAGCGCGCGGGTGATTCCGTCGAAGGGCAAACCACGCGAGCAGCACGACCGCGAAGTCGTGACCGCGCTGCGCGAGCATAAGGTTGACCTCGTTTGCCTCGCGGGTTACATGCGCCTGCTCTCGCCCTGGTTTGTGCAGCAGTTTCCCAATCGCATCCTCAACATTCATCCTGCGTTGCTGCCAGCGTTTCCCGGATTGGAGGCGCAGAAGCAGGCCTTCGATTGGGGCGTGAAGGTCTCGGGCTGCACCGTCCACTTCGTGGACGCCGACCTCGACCACGGCGCAATCATCGTGCAGAGAGTCGTGCCTGTGCTCGACAGCGACGACGAGCACACGCTGGCCGCGCGCATCCTTGCGCAGGAGCACGTCGCGTATAGCGAGGCGATACGGATTCTGCTGGAAGGAAACTACAGGATTGTGGGACGAAAGGTCGTAAGCGGCCCGAAACTACCTGAACACTGAGAGGCGAAAATCGGTCTATCCCACCTGCCGTGGGCGAATATCGTATTGCCTGATTTTATAAAGCAGCGCCTTATAGCTGATGTTCAACTTGGTCGCAGCCCGCTTGCGGTTCCATGCGGTCTCTTCCAAAACCTGGGCAATGACTTCACTTTCTGCACCATTCTTCAGAGTGCGCACCATTTCCTTCAGATCCGGTTGCGACTGAACAGGCTTCTCCTCCGGCGCCGGCGCCGCATTGTGGACGTCCTGTGCCGAGCCCCTTTGCAGCTCCCCAATCGCGGCCGATTCGTCGCCCAAAACCAGAAAGCGCTTTACGAAATTCTCCAGCTCCCGAATGTTGCCCGGCCACTCATAATTCGCGCAGGCCTCCACCAGCCGCGCCGAGACACTCAGCGGAGCACAGGCATAGCGATCGGCCAGGTGAATCATGAAATGGCGCAACATCATGGGGATTTCTTCGCGCCGTTCGCGCAACGAAGGCATGCGCAGAACAAAACTGTTCAGGCGGTAGTAGAGGTCCTCGCGGAACGTCTTCTGCGCGATGGCTTGCGGCATATTGATGTTGGTGGCCGCCAGCACGCGCACATCGACCTTCGTCGTGGTGCGGCCACCGAGACGGCTGAATTGGCCATCCTGCAAAACTTGCAGGAGCTTGGCCTGCAACGCCGAGGACATCTCACCGATTTCGTCGAGCAGAAGTGTGCCCTTGTTGCACAGCTCGAACTTGCCCGGTTTGGATTTGTTGGCGCCGGTAAACGCTCCCGGTTCGTAGCCAAACAGCTCGCTCTCCAGCAGTTCGCTGGGAACGGCCGCGCAGTTGACTTTCAAAAATGTGCGGTGCGAACGGTCCGAGTACTTGTGGATGAGATGTGCAAGCACCTCTTTGCCGGTGCCGCTTTCGCCCAGTAACAGGACGGGGAAATCGAAACGGGCCACCTGCATCGCCTGGGCGCGCAATTGTCGCATTTGCGGCGTGGCCGAAAAGAAATACACGCCCTGGCTCACCTCGATCGCTTCGCCAGCGCCCGGACTGCCGGGGTCGGTATTCTCCAGGCAGAAACGCAGGACCTCCTCCATCTCTTCTTTTTGCACCGGCTTGGAGAGATAATCCTGAGCGCCGAGCCGCATGGCCTGAGCCACTTTTCGCGTGTCGCGCACGCAGGACAGCATGACCACCTTAGTCGAAGGACGCGCCTCGCGAATGCGCTGCAGCGTCTCCAGCCCATCAGCGCCGGGCATCACCATATCGAGCAACACCAGGTCGGGATTACCGCGCTGCACCTTCTCGACCGCTTCCGTCCCATTCGAAGCCGTGGTTACCCGATAGGAGTCCAGCTCCAACACCGTCTGGAGATACTTCAGCATGCTGGGTTCGTCGTCCACCACAAGGATGTGGCCAGCGCTCATTAATCCTCCGCAACCCGTTTTAGTGTGGGATTCAACAGAAGTAAAAACGAAAACTTGCTGCCGGCGCCAGGCTCGCTCTCCACCCAGATCTTTCCACCGGCGGCCTGCACCAGCCGTCGAGCAATGGCCAAGCCGAGGCCATAGCCTTCCGCCCGCGTACCTTCCTGCGTGAGACGGAAGTATTCGTCGAAAATCTCCTGCTGGAACTCAGGCGCAATGCCGGGGCCGTTGTCGGAAACCGAGATCCGGCAACAATTAGGTGACGTCACTCGCTTCTGCCGGCGTTCCACCACAGGCGGACGATGGATTGTCCGCCGCTCCCAGAAATAGGGCTCGACGTGCAACCATACCGAACCCGAGGACGGCGCATATTTCATGGCATTGTCCAGCAGGTTGGAAACAACATGCTGGACTTTGTAGTAGTCGAAGGGGAAGGGCTGTAGCTTCTCCCCGGGCAAAAAGTAAAATGCGATGGCCTTGTCCTGAAAACGCTGCGCCCAAACTTCCGCGATCTCGCGCACGCAGCCATTGATGTCACCTACCTCATATTGCATTTCGAAGCGGTCGACTTTAAGCGTGGCGTAAGTCAGCAGGTTCTGGACGAAGTTGGACAGGCGTGCTCCATTGGCCTGCATTTCGGCCAGTACTTCCATCTGGCGCGGATTCAGCGGGCCCAGCTTTTGTGCCAGAAGCAGATTAAGGTACCCACCCATAATGGCCAAAGGAGTCTTGAGCTCATGCGCCGCCGAAGCCAAAGCATCGCGGCAGCTGGTGCAGTGCTCATCGCTGAAAATCTCGATCTTCTGTCTGATGGAAGTCACATTCGCTGGTTGCATGGCAACGACTCCATTGCTCTCCGTTGATGGTCGCGATGATGCCAAAGTTTTCACCTTGTCAGGAGAGATCCCCAAAGTTTGTTCCACAGGCATACTCTCGACAAAAGCCAGCCTACGGTTTAGCCGTTTAAATAGTCCTCGGGGAATAGAGCAGGAGCAGCTCTACAGGGGGAGACTTGATATTAGCGCAACCAGACCCAAAGTCAATCAAAATTTCAGAATTACTTTGGTGAATATGCATAATAATTCCCTTTTCAGGAAAACATTTGCACTTCTACGGTATTCTTCTTCTCCTGAACCGCAAGAGATTGCAATCATGGGTTGCAGCGCCAGTCTGCGGAATTTCTTATGTCTATCAAAAGTTGAGGGTTGTTTGGTTTGCGACAGGTGTCAAGTTTGGCTGCTAATGTGCGTACCTGTAAGAAAGTAAAATTAGGAG
>JBKQKT010000682.1:0-20928 GCA_052147365.1 Candidatus Korobacteraceae bacterium
GTCCTGAGCTGTTCGACCGCTTTGGCGGACATGCCCATGCGGTCGGCTGCACGCTGCCCGCCGAGCGCATTCCGGAGTTGCGTTCGCGGCTGGAGGCCTACGCTCGCGATCGGCTGACGCCTGCGGATTTCGTTCCTGTGCTGGAATACGACGCCGAGATCGGGCTGGAGGAGATTACCCACGACTTCTGGCTGGCGCTGCAAAAGCTGGAGCCTTTCGGCGCTAGCAATCCAGTGCCGGTGTTTGTCGTGAGGAATTCCAAGCTGATACAGCCGGCGCGAACGTTGAAAGAAAAGCACAGCAAGCTGCGAGTGGTTGGCGGGGAGAACGCTGACAAGGCGCGCTTCCAGCGGGCGCGCGAAGTCATGGCCTGGCGTATGGCGGAGCGGATCACGCAGGAGTCACTGCTGGTCGGCGACACCCTCGATCTGGCTTTTACGCTGGATTACAACCAGCATCCCGACTTCGGCGGGGTGCAGCTCAACCTGGTGGACTACGCGCGGGCGGTTCCGATTTTGACGGCAGCCGCGCCGGGGCCGTGAGCTTTTGAGCGACGGAGTGCTCAGAGACCGGTCATTCGCTGGAGGTGTTCGGGATATCGGTCGCCCTGCACCGTAATTCTCGAGGCCGCGCTGTCGATTTCGCGCAAGTCGTCTGGCGTGAGTTCGATTGCGAGCGCACCGATGTTCTCGTCGAGGCGAGACAACTTGGTCGTGCCCGGGATCGGAACAATCCACGGCTTCTGCGCAAGCAGCCACGCAAGCGCGATCTGAGCAGGTGTCGCCTTTTTCCTTCCTCCGATCTTGCCAAGTAGATCAACCAAAGCTTGATTCGCCTTCAGAGCCTCCGGCGTGAAGCGAGGGAGAGTGCTGCGGAAGTCGGAGCTGTCGAATGTCGTGTTTTCTTTGATCGCTCCCGTCAGGAAGCCCTTGCCGAGAGGGCTATACGGCACGAGACCAATCCCGAGTTCCTCGAGCGTCGGTATGACTTCTTTCTCGGGGGTCCTTGTCCAAAGCGAATATTCGCTCTGAAGCGCAGTGAGGGGCTGGACGGCGTGTGCGCGGCGAATCGTCTTTGCGCCCGCCTCGGACAGTCCGAAGTGCTTGACCTTGCCTGCTTGAATCAGTTCCTTCACCGCGCCGGCAACGTCCTCGATGGGCACGTTGGGGTCAACCCGGTGCTGGTAGAGGAGGTCGATGCTCTGGATCTTGAGTCGCTTGAGCGAGCCTTCGACGGCCTGTTTGATGCGCTCCGGCTGGCTATTCAGGCCCGGCGGGCCTTTCATTCCGCGCGGATCGAAGTCAGGACCCAGATCGAACCCAAACTTGGTGGCGATGACCACTTTCCCGCGGAAGGGGGCGAGGGCTTCGCCTACGAGCTCTTCGTTCAGGAACGGGCCGTACACCTCGGCGGTGTCAAAGAACGTGATGCCGCGCTCCACAGCGGCACGGAGAAGAGAGGTCATCTCCTGCTTGTCTTTGGGCGGGCCGTAGGAAAAACTCATTCCCATGCAGCCGAGTCCGATGGCCGATACTTCCAGATTGCTTTTTCCAAGTCTGCGCTTTTGCATTAACTTCTCCTTTAGAAATGGAGCCTTATTAAGACGCCTGGCGCCTCAGGTTCGTTCGTCTTTTGGATGCAAACCTGGGCGGGTCTGGGTTCTAAGAGTATAGAGAGGTTCCGAGGTTAGCGCC
Source organism: Candidatus Korobacteraceae bacterium (assembly GCA_052147365.1). Classification (GTDB taxonomy): domain Bacteria; phylum Acidobacteriota; class Terriglobia; order Terriglobales; family Acidobacteriaceae; genus Bog-257. Next base: position 1,695 of record JBKQKT010000682.1, read on the forward strand.
CAAATCCAGGGCGCGAACCCGGGGCACCAGTCCGGCAAAGCGGACCGACAAAAATCTGCTGCTGCAAGCGCTCGACAGGGAGTAATATTTCCCGCAGACGAAAATGCCCCGATGGCAGTCGGACAACCGACGGGAGGGCACGAAAATGCGTATCTCCTTGCTAACCTTGCTCTGCCTGATTGTGGCGATTCTTCCAGCCTCGGCACAGGTGCTCTATGACGATGGGCCTATCAACGGCACAACCGACGCCTGGACCATCAACTTCGGCTACACGGTGGGTGACACATTCACCCTGCTCCACAATTCCACGGTCACTGGCTTTAACTTCGGAGTCTGGGAATTCCCCGGCGACGTATTGACCTCTGTGGATTGGTCCGTGACCTCGCAGTTTGATAACGGAACCATGTATGGCTCCGGCACAGCCAGCGGCAGCAACTTGAGCGACCAGTTTATATCGACGAACCAATACGGCTTTGATGTTGACAAGGTCACGGTAACCGGGCTGAACGTGAACCTTGGGGGTGGCGCAGTCTATTGGCTGAACCTGCAGAATGCAAAGGTGCCCAGTGGCGATCCCGTGTACTGGGACGAGAATGACGGGGTAGGGTGTGAGGGCGATGATGGACATGGCGGCGGCTGCCCGTCAGAAGCTGATTGGACGGGTTGTATTTTAGCGGGCGCACCCTGTCCGCCTGAGTCGTTCGACATTAACGGTACGGCCGGCGGTACAACCCCCGAACCGGGCAGCATCATGCTCTTTGGTTCGGGCATCCTCGGGCTGGCTGGCGCAGTGCGACGGAAGCTATTGTAGGGACTGTGTCGCAACCGGTGCCGCCGCTCCGCGGCTAGCTCGATGCCTCTTCGCGACTTTACAGGGGGGCTGCTCCGGCGTAACATTCCCAACCAATGGAGACCGTGCTCGACCAGGTCTGTGCCAGTTGTGGCAGCGCCCGCCAACCGTACGGCCGTTACTGCCTATTCTGTGGAGATGTGCTCGCCGAGCCGGCCAAGCCGAACCCGATTTCCCAACCTACCCAACCTGTCAGTCCGCCCAGAAGTCGTCCGCCTGAGCCCTCTCGTGCGCCGGTCGAATACGGGGGCTTCTGGCGACGCACCTGGGCCGGAATCATTGATGTAGTGCTGGAAGCTGGTGCCGCGCTTGTGGTTGCCTATGTCATCGACATGGCGCTGGACCGCATCGGCCAGTTGATGGGGTACGACCGTTGGATGTCCAAGGTAGCCTCCGGAATGGCCTACATCCTGGTGCTGTCCGTTGGCGCGTGGTTGTATTGCGCTTTTGCCGAGAGCTCCTCGCGCCGCGCGACCATCGGCAAGCGCATCATGGGCCTTCAGGTGGTGAACGCCGACGGCGGGAAGGTCTCGTTTGGACAGGCTACCATCCGCCACTTCATGAAGTTCCTGTCTCTGTTCACCGCCGGGGTTGGTTTCATGATGGCGGGTTGGACCAAGCGCCACCAGGCGCTGCACGACATTCCCTGCGACTGTGTCGTCATCCGGGTGCCACAGGGAGAAAGCGCTTCGTTGAACGAACGGATGCCGAAAGCGTAGCCCGCAAGCCCGCCCGGCGCTCGGGAGGGGCCGGAATGCGTTTGAAGACAAGGCTGACGGAGAAGCTTGGGATCGAGCACCCGATACTTCTGGCGCCCATGAACGTCTTGGCGGGCGGGAAGCTTGCTGCCGAGGTGTCCATTGCAGGCGGGCTCGGCATCATCGGCGGAGGATATGGCGACCCCGATTGGCTAGAACAGCAATTCGCGGCGGCGGGGAATGCACGGGTTGGCTGCGGGTTCATCACCTGGTCGATGGCGAGGGATCCGAAGCTTCTCGATCAGGTTCTGGCCAAGCAACCGGCGGCTCTAATGCTCTCCTTTGGGGAGGTCGAACCACACGCGTCGCGCATCAAGGCGCGAGGAGTGCCGCTGATCTGCCAGGTGCAGGGGATGAGGTACCTGCGCGAAGCGGTCGATGCAGGCGCCGATATCATCGTTGCCGAGGGTTGCGAGGCCGGCGGTCACAGCGGCCACCGAGGCCTGTTCACGCTTGTTCCAGAAGCCGCTGACTATCTCGCCAGGCGCTCACCCGATACCGTTCTGGTCGCGGCAGGCGGCGTGGGGGACGGCCGCGGTCTTGCCGCGGCGCTCATGCTTGGAGCAGAGGGCGTTCTTGTCGGAACGCGCTTTGTCGCCAGCCAGGAGTCGGAAGCGCCGGAGGGGTTTCGCCAGGCGATCATTCGAGCGGACGGCGACTCCACGATGAAATCGACCTCGGTCGACATCGCTCGGAAGCGTTACTGGCCCAATCCGGAGTTCGTCGTTCGCGTTCTGAAGAACACCTTTGTCGCCAAGTGGCATGGGCGCGAGCGCGAGATGGAAAAGGCAATCGATATCGAGTATGAACGCTTCTGGGCTGCCTTCAAGGCGGGGGACGCCGATAACTCGGGTGTACTCATGGGAGAAGTTTCCGGAATAATTCGTGATGCGCCGCCCACCGCGCAGATCGTCAAAAGCATGATCTCCCAAGCTTGCCAGCTCTTGGGTTCACACTCGCGTTACATTGTCCGCTAGTGTAGTGCGTCACCTGGCGTAATATCGAAGGCAGATGTTCCAATCCACAGCTCAGGTACGGAAATGGATGATAGGGGGCATTGTTGTGCTCGTTATCGGGGTTACGGTTTCCTACTGGTTCACCCGTTTCCGCGTCGGTCCCAGCTTGCACAGCGTGCCCAAGGAGTTGGGCATCGACATTCAGCAGACGAGCGAGGGCTTTTCGTTATCCAAGTCCGAAGGCGGTCGCACGCTCTATACCATTCGAGCGTCCCGGGCGGTCCAGTTCAAGTCGGGCGGCCGTGCCGATCTGCACGACGTACACATCGTGGTATACGGCCGCGCTCACGACCGGTTTGACCAGATCTACGGCGACGAGTTCACCTATGACCCGCGGAGTGGCGACGTCAGCGCCATGGGAGAAGTTCACATTGACTTGCAAGGGAACGCTGCAGGTCCGCTCCAGCCCGACCAGGCCCCTCCGGCGGAATTGAAGAACCCGCTTCATCTGGTAACGCACTCCCTCGTCTTTAATCAGAAGACCGGCATCGCGCAGACGGGTGAAGTCGTGGAGTTCCGCAGCGCGCAGGCCAGCGGCAACGCGAAAGGAGCCTATTACGACTCGAGGGCCAACGAACTCCTGCTGAAGTCCGACGTGCACATTGTCACCACCGGCAATAATCCGGCAACCATCACCGGAACCAGCGGCAGTATGCAAAAAGTGCCTCGCCAAGCGGTGCTGATGAACGTGCGCATTGACCAGCCGGACAAGACCTTGACCGCCGACAAGGGCACGCTGCTGTTCGAGCCGGACAACACGGTGCAGCACGTGGTTGCGGAAGGAAACGTCCACATCGAGAGTCGCGGTCCGACGGTTGTGGACATCTTCGGGCCGCGCGGCGACCTGAACATGGGAGTGAAGAATTCGGTGCAGCAGGCGATCATGTCGGGCGGAGCGAAATTCGACACCCATGGCGCCAACGTAACCCACGGGTCGGCAGACCGGTTTGTGGTTGACTTCGAGGACAAGAATCAGGCATCACGCCTACACCTGATCAAGAATGCGCGCATGTTGCAGGAGCCCAAGCCCGGGAAGTCCGGGCCCAGCGGTCAGCCGATGGAGGTTGCCGCGGAACAACTGGATTTCCAACTGCAGAACGGCAACCAGCTTAAAGCTGGAGATACCGTTGGCAAGGCGATGATTACGATTCTGCCTGCGCCGCCTGGCACGAAACCTGCGAAGGCTACAGGCGGCGCGCAGGAAACGGGAGGCAATGCCACCACGGTGGCGACTGCCGGCAAGTTTCATGTCACCTTCGACGACAACAATCGCATGAAGACGCTGCACGGCTCGCCCGATTCGCGCATCGTGTCAAGCTCGCCCGGACAGCCGGAGAAAGTCAGCACCGCGGTCAATCTTGACGTCCTCTTCGGCCCGGATGGCGGAGCCGAGAAACTGGTGCAGACCGGAGACTTCCAGTACCACGAAGCTGCCGCCAAACCCAACACCGGCGGCCGTTCCGCCTTTGCCGATGCCGCCACTTACACTCCCGGTGATTACATGCTGGTGCTTAACGGTTCGCCGCGCATCATCGATGGCGGCATGACCACGACGGCACAGGTGATACGCATCAATCGCCAGACCGGCGATGGCTTCGCCGACAATGACGTGAAGACAACCTACAGCGACCTGAAGCCGCAACCGAATGGCGCTTTGCTGGCGAACTCCGATCCCATCCATGTGACCGCGCAGCACATGAACGGGCAGAAGCAGCCCGGCGTGGCGCACTATACCGGTAACGTGCGGCTGTGGCAGACCGACAATGTGGTCCGCGCGCCCAAGATCGATTTCGACAATGAGAAACGCAGCATGGTGGCTGAGTCCGACAGCTCACAGAAGGTCTCCAGCCTCTTTGTCCAGCAGGGCCAGGACGGCAAACTGACTCCGGTCGACGTCACCTCCGACCGGCTGACCTACCTGGATGAAGAGCGGCGCGCGCGTTACACCGGCAACGTCTTTGCGAAGAGCACGATCAACGCCATCACCGCGAAACAGATTGATATTTTTCTGAAGCCGGCGGAGAGCGGAGACAAGAACGCGGCATCACAGAAGAAATCGGTGCTCCCGGGATCCAATGGGCCCAGCCAAATCGATCACATCATTGCCATAGGCAATGTCGTGGTCACGGAGCCGAATCGCCGCGCGGTTGGTGACAAGCTCGTCTATACCGCCGATGATGCCACGTACAACTTGACGGGCAAATCGCCTAGCATTTTTGATGCCGAACATGGCACAGTATGGGGCGATTCGTTGACTTTCTATAGTCGCGATGATAGGGTGCTGGTTGAGAGTAAGCGCAATTCCCCCACCATAACTCGCGCTCGTACCACGAAGTAAATGCAGACGTTAGCAGCGGAAGAGATCGGTAGGAGCTACCGCCGACGCAGGGTAGTCAACAGTGTGAGCCTGCATGTCGAGCAGGGCGAGGTAGTCGGCCTGCTCGGTCCGAACGGCGCCGGCAAGACCACCAGCTTCTACATCATCGTTGGCCTTATTAAGTCCGATACCGGGCGGGTTCTGATCAACGACGAGGACATCACGGATGTCCCGATGTATCTGCGGGCACGGAACCACGGCATCAGCTACCTGCCGCAGGAGCCTTCGATCTTCCGCAAGCTCACCGTCGAGGACAACATCCTGGCGGTGCTGGAGGCGCAACCGATTTCGTGGCACGAACGTCGAGAACGCATGGAGAGGCTGGTCGAGTTATTGGGGCTGGGGGTGATACGCAAGAACCGGGGTTATGCTCTTTCGGGCGGGGAGCGGCGGCGGGTGGAGATTGCGCGCTGCCTTTGCATCGAGCCGAAGTTCATTCTGCTGGATGAGCCCTTTTCCGGAATTGATCCCATTGCGGTACTTGACCTGCAAAAAAACATCTTCGATTTGAAGGCGGCAGGTATCGGTGTGCTGGTAACGGATCATAATGTACGTGAGACACTGTCCGAGACCGATCGCGCGTATATCATCAACGAAGGGCGAATCTTCCGGGCGGGGACGCCGGAACAGTTGGGCAACGATCCCGAAGTAAAACGAGTGTACTTAGGCGAGAGCTTCTCGCTGGTCTGATCTGATTTAGAATTTGGAGGCGGGGCTCACGCCCCCAGGGTTCTTCGCATGGCGATGTTGCAGCCCAAATTAAACCTCAGGGTGTCCCAGAAGCAGATACTGACTCCTGGGCTGGTTCAGATGGTCACTGTGCTGGCGCTCAATAAGCTTGAGCTCGCCGACATGATTAATGCTGAGCTGACTGAGAACCCGGTGCTGGAAGAACTCGACGACTCTGTTCCATTGCTGGATGAGGTTTCCGCGCGCGAAGAGAAGATGGACCGCGACAGCTCTGCCGCGACCCACGAGAACGAAGAACCTGCCGCCACCGCCCAGGAAAAAGATCCCTTCGACGAAATTGATTTTGGCTCCTTCTTCAGCGAGTATCTCGATCCCGGAATGCGGACTCCGATCGAGATGGAGGACACTGAAAAGCCTTCGTTCGAGAACTTTATCTCCAGGCCCTTGACGCTGACCGACCACCTTACGTGGCAACTGGGTTCCCTGCACGTAAACGAAGACGTGTACCGGGCAGCGGAGTTGGTTATTGGGAACCTGAACGAAGAAGGTTACCTTACGGCCAGTGACGACGAGCTGCTCGGACTGGCCGATGAAGAGCAGCCCTTGCTGCTGGAGCCGCAATCGCCACCGGAGCCGGCTATCCAGGCCGAGGCCCCGGAACCCGCCACGCACGCAGATGTGCCAGAACCGGTGACGGTGGTAGCCCATGCGTCGGCCGCACACGCGTTCCAGGCACTGGCCATTGGTTCCAACGTTGCCGCGGTTGCCGTTGCCGAGGCAGAGGCGGAGACCGGACTCAGCGCTGGCGAAGAGCAGGCTCAATCAGAGGACTTAAGCCAGCCGCGGCCCACGCTGGTACCGCCGCGCACCCAGCCCGCCCGCGTTCCCTTCAGCCGCGATGCCTTGCGCGAAGCCATTGACCTGGTGAAGCAGATGGACCCGATCGGGGTGGGCGCCCGCGACTTGCGGGAATGCCTCGGGGCCCAGTTGCAGGCCCTCAAGCACCTTCAGCACAAGAACGGCAACGGCCACCAGGCGGCCGAGCTGGAAGCGGTGGATGACGCTATTGTGATGGTTGACCAGCACCTGCATGCTCTGCAGAACAAGAATTACAAGGACGTGGCCAAGGCCATGGGCCGACCGCTGGACGCGGTGATGCGTGGCATGGATTTCATTCGCACCCTCGATCCGCGTCCGGGTCTGCGCTACAACAAAGCGGAAACGCGCTTGATTGAGCCGGACGTGGCTTTCATCAAGCAAGGCGAAGAATATCTTGTCCTGATGAACGACGAAGAAGTGCCACAGTTGCGCCTGAACCCGTCCTATCGCCGCTTGTTGAGCCGCGATGTAGCCGAGAAGGACGTGCGCAACTACGTGAAGGAGCGCTACAAATCGGCCATCCAGCTCATCAAGAACATCGAGCAGCGCAAGCAGACCATTTTGCGCGTGTGTTACTCCATTTTGAATCGCCAGAAGGATTTTCTCGACCACGGAATCGATGCCCTCAAGCCGATGATGATCAAGGATGTGGCGGAAGAGATTGGCGTCCATCCGTCGACTGTCAGTCGCGCCGTGGCCAACAAGTACGCCCACACCCCGCAAGGAGTCTTCGAACTTCGGTATTTCTTCAGCGAGAGCGTTAACGGACCCGAGGGCGGCGGTACTTCCCTGCTCATCCTCAAGCGCCGGGTCAAGAAGCTCATCGAGCAGGAAGATCCCGCCAGGCCGTTGACCGACGAGCAGATCACCCGCATCCTCCAGCAGCAGGGCATTCAGGTCACTCGCCGCACGGTCGCAAAGTACAGAGAGGATATGCGCATCCCGAGCACCCACCAGCGCAGAGTGAAGAATTAAGCGTTAGCGGTGAAGTGCGCCGCGGCCCATAACAATTCAAAAGGCTGCGGCGAGGAGGGAGCTCAATGACAGTAGAGTATTTTGGAAGGCAGTACGAAGTTACTCCCGCCGTTCGTAAGGAAGTCGAGTCTGGTCTCACAAAACTCACCAAGATCCTGGGTGAGAACATCAAAAGCAAGGTCATCCTGACGGTGGAAAAGCACCGCAACATCGCGGAAATCACGGTGAAGCGGCGCCGCGGCCATCTCGTCGGCCTGGCCGAAGCGGCCGACATGCTGGTCGCTGTCAACCAGGCCATGGAACACATCGAGACACAGGTGCTGCGCCACAACGGACGTCGCCGCACCACCCATCGCAAACCCAAAGACAAGTCCTGGCAGGCGCCGGTGGAAGCGGAGGCCGAGATGCAGATTGCGGTCGGCGCCAATCCGGCCACGGCGGTCCCGGTGGTAGTGCACAAGTTCCCTTCTATCGCCCGCACCACGGAGGCACACTTGGTGCGCTCCAGCGATTCAATTGCCCTTCGGGCGATGACTGTGGAGGAAGCGGTGAAGGAATGTGAGTTCCGCGACCGCGATGTGTTTGTCTTTCGCGATGCAAAAGGCAGGGTCAACGTGCTGCACCGGCGCAAGGATGGGAAGATCGAGTTGATTGAAGTGCCATGAGCAGGTTCAGCAACCTGAAATAGAGAATGGGGCGCTCCGAGCAGCGCCCCTTTTTTCTGGCTGTTGGAAAACACGAAACAGCTTTCCATGATTAGACCGTCACCGCAGTAAGCGCTGCCGCCCTTCAAACATTAACGACTTCAACCTGACGTGCCCACGCTAGGGTTCCATAGAATTCGCAATACGGAATTCACTGTAGTGTTTGGCAAATTATTGTCAAAACGTTGACAGCCGCGTAGCTTCCCTTCAGCCACCCTCACTCATCTAAGAGGTCGTATGAAAGAAAAGCGTCACTCGCGCATATCGGAAGGCAACAGAAAAATAACTCAAGCGGCCCCGGGGTTCCGTCTGATAAAGCGCATGGTGACTGAACGGCAGGCAAGCATATGAAGACTGGACTGAATGCAATTCTTGATCCCACGCGGCACAGCGATGGCGCGCGGGCATTCGAAACAGCCCTGCGGTGCAAGATCGTTGGGCAGGACGATGCTACCGAGAAGCTCTCGGAAATCTATCAGATTTTCTTGGCGGGCATGAATCCCCCTGGACGGCCGGTGGGGAACCTGCTGTTCCTGGGGCCGACCGGCTCGGGGAAGACGCGCGTGGTTGAAGCCATGGCGGAGTCTCTGTTCGGCGATCCGCGCGCCTGTATCAAGATTGACTGCGCGGAGTTCCAGCATTCGCACGAGATTGCCAAGCTCATCGGTTCGCCTCCGGGCTACCTCGGACATCGCGAGACCCATCCCCTGCTCACCCAGGAAGCGCTCGACGTGTGGCATACCGATGAGTTGAAGCTCTCAATTCTGTTGTTCGACGAAATCGAGAAAGCCTCCGATGCTCTGTGGCAATTGCTGCTCGGCATCCTTGACAAGGCGACTCTCACGCTGGGGGACAACCGGCGGGTTAATTTCTCGCAATGCGTGATCATCATGACCTCAAACCTCGGCGCGGCGGAGGTCAATGGATTGATCAATGGCTCGATGGGGTTTGCGCAAACGCAGGCCAAGACCGACGCCCGGCTTGACGAGAAAATCAAGCGCACGGCTGTGGAAGCAGCGCGGCGCAAGTTTTCTCCAGAGTTCATGAACCGCATCGACAAGGTGGTTGTCTTTCACATGCTGCGCTCCGAGCACCTGGAACGCATCCTGGACATTGAGCTGGGCATGGTCCAGCAGCGCATTCTTCAAGCATCCGCCGGCAACCATTTCGTATTCAGCTGCACCCCTCGTGCCCGGCAGTTCCTGCTGTATGAGGGCACGGACCTGAAGTACGGCGCCCGTCATCTGAAGCGCGCCATCGAACGACACGTTGTCTTCCCGCTTGCCAATCTGGTGGCCACCGGACAGGTAAAGTCGGGCGACTTTATCCGCATTGACCTCGATGCCAACGGCAAGATGACATTCGTACGCGAGGCCGAAGGTGCGCTGGTGCCGGTCTTGTTGGAACGATATGGGCAGCAGACAACCGCACAAGCCGCGGCCGCCCATTGGACTGGCAGGAGTTCCACTGGAACCCACGGCAAGCAGATGGGAACGACGCCGCTGGGGGAGAGGAAGTGAAGAAGCGGCCAGCGTCTTTATCGTACGTCTCGGGGATGCACAATTGTCAGGCTGGGATAACGAACAAAATCTCGCTCGTTCAAGGTAAGTAAGCGGCTCACCCCGTGGACGCGCATTGCAGGGACTATGCGAGCGTCATGCACCTGAGCTCCGGAAACCGAACAGGCAACGACGACACGCCGCCACTCAGGATAGATGTTTTCGTTGTCCGGCAGCAGTGTAAACGCACGCTCGATCCGTGTAGCACGTTGGTCGGCTTCGGGTGGCGAAAGCCCGTAGCCGTTCCGGTCGGCGGGACGCGTGCAAGCATTCCAGAACTCCACAATGTTCTGAGGGACATAGCAGAGCCGTTCTCCGCGGGCCTTGAGAGCGCGGACAGCACCTCGGACCAGAGTAAACTCCGGATCATTTGATTTGCTGAGGCGTAACAGAATGTTGGTATCGGCCAAATAGGACGTGCCGGCCATCAATCGTGGTCCTGATAGGAACTCTCGCGTCTCAGAGCATCAGCAGGAAGGTAAGGCAGGTTTTCGGAGTTCTGGGCCAGTTGATCCAGTTCAGCCTCGAACTGTTCTAAAGCCACGCTTGGTCCCGAGTACTCCGTCGCTTGCTGTTCCAGCAAGCTTTTCAGATATACATCTAATTTCAGACCCTGTGCTCGGGCTTGAGCGGCCAGGTTCGCTTCGATCTCAGGTGGTAATTCCAACGTGATGGCCATTGCATTACTCTCGGTCCAGTCCAGTACACCTGCATCCTAACTTGTGACGCCAGTTTCTACCTTCCAGCTTGACTTGGTCAAGGCTTGCCCGGTCGCCCTGAGTGCGGCCCCTCCGACAATTCTATTGTTGCGGCTGTGAGGGCGGGGGCGGTTCCGCAGTTGGCGCGGGCTGTGCCTCCGCCTGTTGCGGCGGCAGAGGATAATAACCGTGCTTGGCGTAGACTTGCAATCCCGGCCGCTTCACCCGCACTTCGATGTCGCGGAAGGTGCTGGAGGGCTTCTGCGGAGTGTTGTACCCGAGGGTGTACTGATTGCGGGCTTCCATGGTTATGCGCTGGTACGCACTCTCGATGGCTTCTTTCGACGCCTCGTTGAGAACATCGCCGCCGGTTGCATTGGCGTATCGCGGGAGGATGTTGGCGTAGCCGAAACCTGGAATTCGCGCCTTTTCAATCTTGCTGTAGAGCGGCATGTTGACATCGCCCACGCCGATGGCGTAAATCGCAATCTCGTCCGTCAGCAGCACCTTTAATACCTGGGCGTAGCTGGCGCGGCTGCCAAACTCCTGACCATCGCTGATGACGAAGATGATCTTGCGGTTCTCCCGGGGACGGTGGGAGAGCGCCTGAGCCGCCATCAGGATGGCATCATTGAGCACGTGCGATTCTTTCGTCGGTGTCAACACCGGATTGGTTCCCACCGGAGGCTTGCTGTTGGTGGAGGGACCTGATCCGAAGGGGCCACCAACCGTGGGCGCACCCGGATTTTGTCCGTGATCATCCTTGATACGGGTCAGCGCAATCGACAGGCGTTGCGTGTTCCCGAAGTCAGAACGCTGGTTCACCGAGTTGCCGTAGGTGAAGACCGCCACTTCGTCGAATGGACCAAACGATCCGTCGAGCGCGGAGAAGGTCTGGTTCACCTTCTTCAGAGTGAGGTCCGATATACCCTGATCGATGACCACAGCAGCCGAGAGCGGAAATGGATCGCTTGTGAACAGGGTAATTCTCTGCTGCGTCCCGTCCTCCAGGATGGTAAAGTCCTTCTGCAACAATCCGTCCACCAGTTTGCCTTCGTCGTCTTTCACGGTGACGGGTACGCTGACGAAGCTGACATTCTTTACCAGTTTGAACATCTGGTCGCGGCCGCTCTCGGGTGCATTCGGCGCGCTTCCTGGAGCCAGTGTCTTGATTTCCTGCGAGCCCGGCGGTGGCAGTTCCGGGTTGGTCGGCTGGGGCGTGTTGCGAGTATTTTCCGGCTGTTCAGGGTTCCCACTCGACGAGGAAGAACCCGGTCCGCTGGGGGGCCCTTGCGGCGGGAGGTTCAAGCTAGGCTCAGGTGCATTGTTCTGAGGCGATGGAGCATCGGGCAGCGGCTGCTGCGCCTGAGCGTACACGGCGGCGAGAGTCAGCGCCGCTAAGAGGACGGCGCTTGTAGTCCAAGAGCTCGTTGGCCGATTCGACATGGGTCCTGGAGGTTCTCCGAAACTCTGCACAGTATAACCGGATTGGCAAGGTTCTGGCTTAGGTCAACTCCGTAGTTCAGGTGAGCGGGCGGAGTCGCAGATTTGCTTGAAAGAAGGCAAACTCGAGTCTGAGGCCGCCAAACCATTCCAGCGAGCGGCGCTTGCACTACAATGGATACTCAAACAGAAAGAGAAACTATGCTGTTTAATCGAGTTCGCCAGTTCGGTATGGCGATTTGCTTTGTCATGTGTTGCAGCGTTTGCCTAACCTCGCAGGCGCAGAACTCCCCTGCCCCGCCGCCGGCCCAGGGCCAGCAACAATCGCAGCAGCCCGCCAATGACGAGCCGTTGCAGACCTTCAAGGCAGAAGTGAACGTCGTCAACCTCTTCTATAACGTGAAGGACAAGCACGGCATGCTGATTCCCAACCTCACCAAGGACGACTTCTCGGTGTTCGAGGATGGCAAGCCGCAGACCATCAAGTATTTCTCCGCCGAGTCTAACCAGCCGTTGACGCTGGGTATCATGATCGATACCAGCGCCAGCCAGACGCGGGTGCTGACCCTCGAGCAGGAGGCCTGTGCCACCTTCCTCCGCCAAGTGCTGCGGCAAAAGGACCTGGCGTTCGTCATCAATTTCGATACGGACGTAGATCTCGACCAGGACTTCACCAACAACGTCCGTGACCTGACTCGCGCTCTCAACAAAATGCAGATCAACGCCGGCATGGGCGGCGGACCGCCAGGGCTGGGCGGAGGACCAATTCCGACTACGCCGCGTGGGACCCTGCTCTACGACGCAATCTTCCTTGCGGCGGATGAGAAGCTGAAGAACGAGGTCGGGCGCAAGGCGATGATCATCTTTACCGACGGCGAAGACCAAGGCAGCCGCCTCAGGAGCCGCGACGCCATCGAGGCTGCGCAAAAAGCCGACACCATCTGCTACGTCATCCTCATTGCGGACCGCGGTTTCTACGGCGGGTTCGGCTACAGCGGCGATTATGAAATGAAGAAGCTGGCAGAGCAAACCGGCGGCCGGGTGATCGAAGTCGGCAACAAGCCGGAAAAACTGCACGAGGCCTTCGAACAGATCCAGAACGAGCTTCGCAGCCAATACAGCATCGGGTACTCACCCACCAACAATAAACAGGACGGCACCTATCGCAAGATCCAAATCCGCCCCAAGAGCAATGACTATAAGGTGCAGGCTCGCCAGGGCTATTACGCGATGGCGAAGAACAACTGAGCAGGTAGAGCGGGCCTTCAGTCCCGCGTTCGGTGCGCTTTTCAAACCCTAAGCTTCAGCCTCACTGCATGCGCAGTGAGGCTGAAGCTCAAGTGGATGGCATGGTTAACGCGGCGCTAAAGCGCCGCTCTACCGTCTCCAGCTAGGTCCAATTATGGGCTCCCCATAGCTGCGCTGCCCTGTCGTTTCTCCACCGGCGTCTCCGTCAAGCTCTTACTCACTTCATCCGCCACCAGCGCGTTTCCAGCGGCGTTGTAGTGAATATCGCCGAGGATGAAGTACTTCAAGTACCAGCAACCCGGCTGCATTCGCGGGCACTGGTCCCTGGCAGTAAAGAAGGCGGGAAATACCGAAATGAAGCGCTTGCACTTGCCCTCGCACCATTCCCGCCAGATGCGGACCTCCCGGGAATCCACGGTGTCGTGGATGAGCTGCGCGGGATAGGGATAGACGACAACGCTGAGGGAAATATTCCGTTTGGCCAGTTCCTGCCAGAGGAGAGTCATCTTGGCCTTCTCCTTGGCGATGCCCCCCTCCAGGCCCAGCGGCGCATAGCCGGTCTCAAAGGGCTCGGTGTTCGAAACCGGGCGATAGGTCCACGCCGACTTCTCATAGTCAAACTCGTTCCCATTGTTGCCCCGGTCGAGATGGTAGAACCCGAACCGGACTAGAGTGCGCTCGAAGAACTCCACAATGTAGTTGGTGAGGAGAAAGTGTTCGCTGATAGCCATGCGCAACTTCGAGTACCAGTTTCGGTCAAAGTAATGAAGCTCAGGTATGGCTACCGCGCCCGAGGCATCGACGTCGCGGTAGAACGCCGCTTCGTCCTGCGCATCGGAGATGTCGATGAAAACGATGACTTCGTCGAAGTCAATGCCCTCGCCCAACGCTATCCGCGCGGTATTGAGATAGTTCGAGGGCGAATAACCGCCCACGCCTCCATTGAGAAAATCGTACTGCGGGAAGCTGGCGGCAATTCGCCCCACAAAGCTGTCGTCCCAGGCGACCATTCCTTCGGTGAAAGAATCGCCGAGCATAAGCACTCTGGGTTTGGTGTCGCTGAGAGGCACTTGCCGTATCTCTTTATCCCGAAAACCGAGGCTGTTCGTTGTCAGTGAGTATCGCGCTCCGCCCCATGCACGAATGCAGGAACAGTCCGGTCGCAACGAAAAAACCCGCGTCATGTCGTGGACGCTGAAGCACCCCAGGCCCTTCCCTGTTACCTTGAGCGCAGACCTCTGGACCGCGGCAGTGTGAAACCAATCGAGAGCGAGAAAAATTGCGACGCAGAAGATGAGGGTAAACAGAAGCAACAATAACTTGCGCCCGACCTGACGTGCTGGCGGAGTCGGCGCGGGGCTAACCTCTCCGGGATTGATTGAAGTCGTAGTCACCAGGCTCGATTCCCCTGTTACGGCAAATCACCGACGCTGAAATTCTGCCAAAGACCAATCACCAATTACCAGCTACAAATCCCTATTTGTCGCGTGCGATTTGGACGTCGTCCCAGTAAACCATTCCCGAGCCCGGGCCGCGCAGCAGATGGAGACGAACCGTTCCCTCCGCGCCGGCGGTAAAAGATTGAGACAGCTTCTGCCAATCGCCTTCTGGAGTAACAAACGGCGAAGAGCTGGCGACGTTGCTGGTCGGATCATAAAGCGCGATCTGCACCTGCGCGGTTGCATTGGGCGAGCCGGACACCCAGGCGTAAACGGTATAGGTGGCTCCCGGCTCTAACGAGGTCAAATCCTGATAAACGCTGCCGATTCCGGCCTCAGCCAGACTGTGCGTTCCACTGTGTGCGCGAGCTGAACTCACGCCGGCGTTGACCTCCCAGACCGGCGACCAGGGAGAGACGTCGCCGTCTTCAAAGCCGGGATTTGCAATTGCGCTCTCCAGGCGGCCCTCCGGAGTCATCAGCACCGGACTGAGCCCGAAATCCGTTTTGGTGGAGCACAGGATCACGCGGTCGAGATCGTGGCACTTTCCCGCTCCGGTGGGACCTGCTGCAATCCGGCCCGCGAGTTCAGGAGTAACGACGTAGGCGGAGTCGGGCGAGAGCGGCTGCTCCGATAATTCTGCAACCGCTTGGCGGCAATGCCAGTCGCGCGCGACCTCCGTGTAGCGGGCTGATTGATAGCTGTTGGTGCGCATCTTCTGCCGCGCGGCGAGGAAGCCGAAAATGCGGTAACTCTCCGGCCCGAACGGCGCCGCGCCGCCGCCACACTGCCAGGCTGGAAGGACAACGAGGTTCTCGTGAAGGGAGCCCAGCGTGGACCAGATCGGCGATTTCAGCGGCGATAGATGTGCCTCGCTAACGGTCACGCGCACCCAATGACGGAGTGACTGAGTGTCCGCAATCTGGACCAGCAGCGCGCCGGCGATGAGCACATTTGCCCACGTCGTACGAAAGAAGACAAAAGGCGCGGCCAGCACAGCTATCAGGATCAAATAATAAGGACCCCAAAACAAGCGCCCGCTCGCCCGCAGCGAGGCCAGGTAAGGCGATAGTCTTTCGCCCGGATCGAGGTCCACCAGCGTTCTTGAGCCCAGCGTTACTTTCGTGGAAAGTGCAAGCAGGGTCAGCATGAGACAGCAGAGCAACAGCGGCACGACCCAGCGCCGGTCGAGCGCGGGCCGTTTGCCAGCAGGCAAAACTGCCGCGCCAAAAGCCACCAGCGTCACGGCTAGAACCCCGACACCAAGGTAGGCATAGCCTTCATACTGTCCGGGCGTGGCTCCGGAAAGCCGGGGAAGAAAAATGGATGCCCAACCGCGAGGATCCACGGGCGACAGGAGGTTCATGGAGAAGACGCGATAGCCGCCCGTGGTGTAGCCGCGCCCTCCCTCGATGATGAGGCCCAACGAATACGTCACCACGAAGCCGGCCGCACAAAACAAGGCCGCTATACCCGCGGCTTTCAGCAGCGTGACTCTTCGTTGCCAGAGCAGGCTCGCGATGCCCGCCAAAAGCAGCAGTATGACTTGAAATGCGATGTAAGGATTGATGCCGACTGCCACTGCTGTTAACACCGTCCCGGCAATCGTGAAGCGCCGGATGGCGATTGGGTCAGGGTGCCACGCCCAAGCTCCTTTGGCTTCGGCGGGAGAAATCTGCAGTCGAAAGAAAAACAGCAACGCCGCCAACAAAAGCCACTGGTTCGACAGCGAGTAATGCTGCATCAAGCGGTAGTTCAGGGGTGGCGCGAGCAGGAAGAAAATGCTGCACAGCGCCGCGCCCAGGACATTGGTTCCGAGAACCAGGCGGAAGATCCGGAAAGCAAAGAAGAACTGCAAGGCACAGGCCAGCACCACCTCGAGGCCGAAGTACTGAAAAGGTTCACCCAACAGAGGCGAAAACGGCCGCAGCAGTACCGCCAGCAGCGGATTCAAATCCACCAGCGCGATGGATTCACCCTTGGGATAACCCAGCCGACCGGTGTAGGTGAGCGGCCAGTGAACATGCGGGTCCTGCCGCCAAAGCTCCCAGCCCACGTAGTGATAGGCCGGATCGACGGTCACCCAGTCCACGTTCCGCGGATTGAGCGGCGCGGGACCGATCACGAGCACGGCGTAAAACAGACCGGTGACCAGCGCAATCGCCAGGTCGATCCAGATAGAACGGGCCCGCGCAGGCTGAGGCTTGTCGCTTGCGCCTTCGGCGGAAACAGTCTGTGTTTTCGGCGAATTAGCGGCTGGAGGCGTGGTCTGGGTTCCCATGCGAGAACTGCTAGAGGAAAAAGAGTACCACAGGCACTCTGCTTTACCGGGCGGTGGCGAACCTGCAAGATCGCAAATTCGGCGGGGAGAAAGTGAATCGTTTGATAGATATTATCATCCAACAATCATGCGCCGGGAGACTTACAACGAGTTTCGCCAGCTGTGCCGTGAGCACAATCTTGCGGCGACACACCAGAGGCAAAAAATCTACGAGGCACTGGTGTCACGACCCGGACATTATTCGCCGGAGGAGATCTACGAGCAGGTAAAACAAGACTTGCCGTCGATCTCACTCGCGACAGTTTACAAAAACCTCAAGACCTTCGTGCGTGCCGGCATGCTGCACGAAGTCAGTCCTCATCATGGCTCATGGCGGATCGACGCCAACCGCGAGCCCCATCACCACCTGGTCTGCACGCGCTGCCGCTCCATCACCGACCTGCCCTTCAATTCGCTCGCTCCCGTGAAGTTGCGCAGTTCCATCCCTTCCGGCTTCAGCGTGGAAAAGTTTAGTATTGAGGTGCAAGGTATGTGCAAGAGTTGTGCAGCAAATAGTTACGAACATTCTTAACTTAATAAGAACGGAGATAGATATGTTAGGCGTAGGAGAGCAATTCCCTGATTTCAGTGTCACTGCAACCGTCAGCATCAATAAGGACAATGCATTCAAAACCATTACCAACGAAGACTACAAGGGCAAGTGGAGGGTTTTCTTTTTCTGGCCCAAGGACTTCACCTTTGTGTGCCCGACCGAAATCGCGGCGTTCGGGAAGCTGAACAAGGAATTTCAGGACCGAGACGCGCAAATTCTAGGCGGCAGCATCGACTCAGAGTTTGTGCACTTGGCATGGCGCAATAATCATCCCGACCTGAAAGACTTGCCGTTCCCCATGCTGTCGGACATCAAGCGCGATCTGTGCTCGACGCTGGGCATCCTCGATGAGAAGGCGGGCGTGCCCCAGCGCGCAACCTACATCGTCGATCCGGACAATGTCATCCGTTTCGCGTACGTGACCGACCTTTCCGTGGGCCGTAACCCGCAGGAAGTTCTGCGCGTGCTCGATGCGCTGCAGACCGATGAACTCTGCCCCTGCAATTGGCAGAAGGGCCAGGAAACGCTACAGGTCTAGGCCACATTCGAAGCGGCTCCGCTCTGATGGGCGGGGCCGTTTTTCTCCGTGATATCTGTCCAATATCGATGCGAGGGTCAGCGATATGCATTCACCGCT
The DNA here is from genome assembly GCA_052147365.1 of Candidatus Korobacteraceae bacterium. GTDB lineage: Bacteria > Acidobacteriota > Terriglobia > Terriglobales > Acidobacteriaceae > Bog-257. The sequence goes on from JBKQKT010000682.1 coordinate 19,841, forward strand.
CAGCTACGAAGCGCTCGACCAAGTCTTCCGCCAAGCACGTACCCACACCGCGTGGCTGGACAAGCCGGTCAGTGATGACACTCTACAGCAGCTTTACGACCTGATGAAGTGGGGGCCGACGAGCGCAAACACAAGTCCCGCTCGCATCCTGTTCCTGCGCACTCCGGAAGCGAAGCAGAAACTGCTGCCCGCCTTGGCGCCCGGCAACGTGGAGAAGACGATGAAGGCTCCGGTGACGGCGATAATCGGATACGACCTGCATTTTTATGCGAAGTTGCCGAAGCTGTTCCCGCACAATCCCAAGATGCGTGACTTGTTCGAAAACAGTCCGGACTTGACCGAAGTCACCGCCAAGCGCAATTCCAGCTTGCAAGGCGCTTATCTGATCATCGCGGCTCGCGCACTCGGACTCGATTGCGGACCCATGTCGGGCTTCGACAACGCCAAGGTGGACCACGAGTTCTTCGGAGCCGGGCGCGAGGAGCACGGTTGCGATCAGGAGTTCTTTCCGACTACACACGTGCGATCAAATTTCCTCTGTAATCTCGGATACGGCGACCCAGCTAAGTTGGCTCCCCGCAATCCGCGGCTGGATTTTGAAGAAGCCTGCGTGCTGTTGTGACGCAGATTATAGATATAAGGAGAGTCATATGAATCTTGAGCAAGTCATCGAAAGCCTGCCCTCTTATGCGAAAGACCTGAAGCTGAATTTCTCCACCGTAGTGCAGCAGCAGAACGAATTTACCGAGCAGCAGTTGTGGGGAACGGTGGTTGCCTCAGCCATCGCCTCACGGAGCGAACAATTGATCGCCGCCGCCGTGGGTGAGGCCGCCACCCATCTGACTCCCGAAGCGCTGGACGCGGCGAAAGCTGCAGCCGCCATCATGGGCATGAACAACATCTTTTACCGCTTCAAGCACCTGACCTCTAATGAGAAGTACCTCACCATGCGCGGCGGGTTGAGAATGAACGTGTTGCGCACGCATGGCATCGACGGGTGGGATTTTGAGTTGTGGTGCACCGTGGTTTCGGCAATCAACAATTGCGGCGCATGCGTGGATGCTCATGAGAAGACGCTGCGCGAGTAG
>JBKQKT010000683.1:0-8901 GCA_052147365.1 Candidatus Korobacteraceae bacterium
TTTGTTTCCTGCGCAAGCAGCAACGACCCGGGAAGGCGCATTCCGATGATGAGTCCGGCACCGGCGGCTGCTCCTCCAGCAATAAACGTGCGGCGGCTGATGGACACGGTCAGGCTCCTTGTGCGGCGCGATGGATGGCACGCCGAATTCGCTGATACACGCCGCAGCGGCAGAGGTTGCCAACCATGGCGCTATCGATTTGATCGTCAGTGGGGTGGGGAGTTTTCGCGAGCAGCGCGGCAGCCGACATAATCTGACCGCATTGGCAGTATCCGCACTGCGGCACCTGCTCGGCGATCCACGCCATTTGAACTGGATGGTTGTTTGCCGAGGAGAGCCCCTCGATGGTTATGACTTTCCGTTTCCCCACCGCGGAAACAGGAATCTGGCACGAGCGCACCGCTTCGCCGTCGAGATGAACGGTGCAGGCCCCGCACAATCCCATGCCACATCCATACTTGGTGCCGGTTAAGTTGAGTTTGTCGCGCAGAACCCACAACATCGGAGTGTCGGGCGCGATCTCAACATCATGAGAACTGTTGTTGAGCAGCAGGTGAATTGCAGCCATGGGAAACTCCCCTCAATTGGTTTCGGTCTGACCTAGCTTCTTCAGCAAATCCTCAATGAGGCTACGAACCTCAGCTCGACGCTGCTCGGTGTCGGACCACGACGACAACGGCGCTGCGTGAGAATCGATCATCGCCAACGCTTTTTCGGCATATTGGCGCGCTAACGCCTTCTCTCCCGCTTGCGAGTGCGCGTCGGCCAAGTTGAAGTGCGCGTCGGCGGAGTCCGGGTATGCGAGAAGGTTGAGCTTGAAGTTCTCGATTGCCGCCTTCATCTCCACTGTGGCTTCGCGCAGATGGCCGGCTTTCTTGTCTATGTCGGCCTGGAACAAAAGACCCGAGGCGATGATGTCCAGGCTGGCCTCGGGGAACAACTGCGCTTTGGGATCACGCTTCCGCGCTTCCATCAATTGCTGCGTGACCTGGGCGGCTCCGCCGGGCACTGCCAACTGATTGAGGATGGCTGCGGCAGCCAGCGGATCGACGGGGGCGTGCCCTGGAGTTTTGATGAGCGTGGTGACAAACCATTGGACGATGATGCCGGGCAGATCCGGATGAGTCTTGAAGAGATCGGTGCCGTGGCTGTCGGTTTGGGGAACTTTGTTAGGATCGCTGGTCTCATACCAGAGCCAGGGCGCTTCCTGCGCAGCGGGATAGTGGATCAGCCTCCTCATAGGACTGGAGGCTCTGGCGTAGAGCCAGAGCATGGTTTCGACGGTAGGGGGATATTCGTCCGTGTCGGCAATGACGAAGAGTTCGGGCAACTGCGATGCTTCGTGGAGAAATTCGACGCCCGGACGAAAGGAATCACCCGACAGCATGACGACGGATTTTATGCCGGCGGGATGCAGCCGGGCGGTTTCCAGGGCATTGATAACGCCGTAGCTGCCGGCGCCTGCCAAGCCAATGACGTCACTCTGGACGCCGGGTTGAGAGATCAAGAATTGGAAGAAGGTTTCCATGTCGCCCGGCGTCTTCTCGATAGCATCTTTGCGTGTGCCGCCGCTTTCGCCGTGGCCGCGACCGTCAATTGTGAGCGTGTTGATTCCAGCGGCCACCAGTTGGCGGGCCGCGTCGTCCCAGGAGGTACGTGTACGGTCGTTCTGATGGAAGAGCAAGACGCCTGGGCCCGGCTTTCCAGCTGAGAAGTAGCTGACCTTCAGAATGGTGCCGTCGGACGCCTTCAGTTCAAGTACGCGTGGCTGCGGCCCCTGCGCCTTCGCCGCGCTTGGCGTCGCGAGAAGCAGCCATCCCACCAGTGTAGTGGCAACCAGTTGCATCCGGAACCTCCTGAGGAATTCAGTTGGCAGCGCTCTTAGTGACCGTGCGCAGCTACGGGTCGTCTTGCCTGGTCATACACCTCGCGGACAGCGTTGATCAGGGTCTCCGGTTCGTCAAACTGGATGTACTCCGAACTATTGTGGGTGAAGATTTGTTTAGAGTTCGAAGAGAGCGTGAGCCAGCGCGCCTGGGCCAGCGTGATCTCCCGCTCATACTTGAGGTGTTCCGGCGTGTCCGGAGGCTTACGCTCCAGGTGGCCGACAGCGTGGTTCCCGGACGTGAGCACGCGGATGGGGCGCGAACCGAATGAGCGGCGGTGCTGTTGCAGATAGGCTTCGTCCGCCGGTGTTTGTTCCATTTCTGAAGAATAAGCGTCATACATGGCAACTTTGGTTTGCGCGATCTCCAACACTTTGGCGTTCAATTCCGGAGACCACTCAGCTTCCGGCAAACCTCGAAAGAAAAGTTGCTGAGCACAGTTCTGTGGTGGCCGCCCATGACGGGACGCTACCGGCAACGGCTTGTGCGCGACAATCAAGTCTCGACACTCGCGCATGTCCTTGGGAATCCCAGCAAGTCCTCGATGGTCCTCTTCTTGCATCGCCTTCGGTTCGACGTCGGTGCTATCGGCGTCGTCCAACACCAGCCCCGCCACCTCGTCCATGTACAAGTCCGCAAACGTGCGCACGTTGTCGCCGCCGAAGGCGCTTCCCACCAGAATGTAGGGCCCGCCAATGCCGGCATGGTGAAGCGCTGTACGTAGCTCCTCGGCGATGTGCACGCTGGTACGCGGCATGGCACCGGGATCACTAAAGCCGGTGCCAGCACGGTCATAGCTGCAGGCGCGTGTCCACTTTGCGATCTGAGGCTGCACCTTCGACCACGCGGGCGCCCAGTCTCCCCATCCGGAATCGAAGACGACCGTGGGCGAGCCGCTCCCTATGCAATAGAGATTCAGCCGAAATCCACCGGCGTCAACGAGCTGGCCGGGTTGCGCGTAAACGATGTCGGTGGGAGAGCTGCTGCCACTCGTTGCTTGCTGGCCGGAGACGGCAACTGCGACGATGAGCACTACCAACAGCAAGAACATTTGGATTTGTTTCATTCGGGTAACCCTCTCAATTTAGTAATTTCGTTGCGACAAAAGATTGGAATTTTAAGCACCAGCCTTGTAACCGAATCATGTCCTTATCAAAATCACTGGGCCGCGCCTAGCTGCTTGAGGTTCTGCTGCGCGCTGTCACGGATGAATTTGCGCCGCGTTTCGGTATCGGACCATGAGGATGCCGGCGCCGCGTGAGAATCCAGCAGGGCCAATGCCTTTTCGGCAGTCTGCCGCGCCAAATCTTTCTGACCGTCCGCCAAATACGCGTCGGAGAGGCTATCGTATGCGTCGGCCGAGTCCGGATAGGCAGTGACGACAAGCTTCATGATCTCGACCGCTAACCTCTTCTCGCCCACGGCTAAATGGTCGTAGCCCAGGATGGTGACTACAACCTCCGGGAACAACTGCGCCTTGGGATCTCTGCGCCGCGCCTCTTCCAGTTGCTTCGTGACCTGAGCTACTCCTCCGGGGAGCTCGAGTTGATTGAGGATTGACGCGGATGCCAAAGGCTCCGCTGGAGCGTGGCCTGGTGTCGCGATCAGGGTGGTCACAAACCAATCGGCGATGATGCCGGGCAGCTCGGAATGAGTCTTGAACAGATCGGTTCCGTGGGTTCCGACGGCAGGAATTTGGGTGTCTTCAAAACCATTCCAGGGAGCCTTCTTACCCGGGTAATGTACGAACTGCTTGCCCGGGTTGGAGCTGATGCCGTATATCCATTCCATCACTTCTTCAGTGGGAGGGCCTTCATCATCGTCGGACACGACGAACAGGCCAGGCAGTTGCGACGCCTGCCGCAGGAATTCTTGGCCAGGGAGAAAGGTTTCGCCGGACAGCAACACCACGGACCTTACTTCGGTGGCATGGCGGCGCGCCGTCAGGACCGCGTTGTCGACCCCCACTAACCCGGCGCCGCCCAGCCCGATGACGTGTCGGTTGACTCCAGGTTGCGAAACTAAATATTGCCACGCTGTATCAATGTCATCCGCCCAAGTCTTCTTTACGGGTGAATCCTCGCGCGGCCAGCCTTGACGTTTGCCGCCACTTTCGCCAAATCCGCGCATATCGAGGGTAAGGGTGTTGATTCCAGCTGCCGCCAGTTGTCCGGCCAAATCATCCCAGGACTTGCGCGTCCGGTTGCCCTGATGCAGCAACAACACGCCGGGGCCTGGTTTGGCCGCGGCAAAGTAGCTGGCCTTCAGGACGGTTCCGTCGGAGGCCTTCAGGTCAACCACAGGTGAAGCTGAAGGCTGCTGCGACGCTTGCGCCTGGTGCCGGCGCGTGTCCGGCGGGACCATATTGTTGGCGCGGTAGTAGACCACAAGCTGGCCGTAATGCTCCCCGCTGTGCTCGATGGCGGACATCCAGATGTGGGAGTTGTGGGCCAGCCGGTTCCCGAAGAATTTCGATGTATTGTCCAGCCCGGCGTCGCCCTGCTTTTGAATCACTTGCGCTCCGTCCGCGACGGCCTCTTGCACGAACTTCACCACGTCGGCTTTGGTTTTGAAAACGTCTCGCGAGGGATTGTCGCCCTCGCCGAAGTCGGGCCCGAGGTTTGATCCGGAAACTCTGCGTATCAGTACGAAATCCAGCGCGGCGGCGTGGAGAAGATTCTGGGCAAAGGTGCGCTCGTCTTTCTGCAGCTTGAAGTCGTACTTGTCTTCAGGAAAATCCTGGGCCATGGCGACGAGTTTGTTCCCGATGGCGTTCCAACTGTCCAACATCTCGTCTGATCGGGAGCGCGCAGGACTCGGAGGTTGATTCTGCGTTTGGGCCTGACTTCTAATGCACGTTCCGGCGAGGGCAAGCAATATCACAGCAGCCAGCGCAAGCCCACGCCGCTTCGAGGATCGTTTCATCATAGATTTCTCCTTAGGTTGTTCCCCCCGAGTAGAGCGTGCGCTTCAACGTGAAGCAAGATCATTCCTCACCACTTGGCCATCCTTTGTCACGAATCGAGCTCGCTCCAGCTCGCTAATGTCTGCAATCGGATCCCCGGCCACGGCGACGAGATCAGCAGTACACCCCGCGGGAAACCGCTACTTCACGGTGAACCGCGCCGACGCCGTCACATTCTCCCATTCGATGAGCAGTTTTCCCTTGGCGCCGCCGGCGTCCGACAGCCTGATCTTGAGGGTTTCGACCGGAGATGACGGATTGCCCATGGTGAGAGAAGCGCGGCCCAGTTCGGTGGCCGGATCATCGGTGGTGGCGCCCTCGTGAATGCCGTCCGGTGATACCCCCACGCCCCAGATGTGGCGGGCGCCGGCCATCAGGGTTTTGTTGACGATCAGCTTCCACTGGCCGTTGTCGAGGTCGGCATACAGGGTGTAGTCGCCCTTGGGAATGGCGAGGCCATTCAGGTCGAGGTCGGCGTCGGTGTGCAGAACAGTGGCGTAATCGGCGCCCAGACGCCATACGCTGCCATCCGGCTGGAGCGCGCCGTCGCCGCCGAAAATGTGGCGACCCCTGACGGAGGGGGCGTGGTAGTAGATCCAGAGGTTCTTGCCGTTGATGGTGACGCTGGTTTCGGCGCCCGGGCTGGCGGTGTTCTTAGTGGCCAGGTCTTCCTTCTTCACCTGGGCGACGGCCAGCATCATGCCGCTTAACAAAAGAGCACTCAACAGGATTCGTTTCATTTCCGATGGCGTTCCTTTCTCCAGGGAGTATGACGCGCAGTTTTTCATTTCAGTGCGAAGCGAAATCATTTTTGACCACCTCTCCATTCTTCATGACAAACCGGACCCGCTCGAGTTCGGTTATGTCGGTTACGGGGTCGCCCGTTACCGCGACCAAATCAGCGAATTTTCCCGGCTCGATGGCGCCAATCTTGTCTTGCCAGCCGAGCATCTCGGCGGCGTTGACCGTAACGGCGCGAATCACATCAAGTGCGGGCACTCCGGCGGCGCGCAGATTGAGCAGCGCGGTGACACTCAATTCGCCGCGCGTTCTTCCCGGGTAGTACCAGTCCATGTCGGACCCGGCCGCAAACTTTACGCCCGACTTGATGACCCGCTGAACCAGGCTGTCGTATTTCCGATCGTCGCGCTCGTCGGATTCATCCGGAAACCCGGGCCCCTTCAGAAGCTGCTGTGCCAGATCGTTGTACCACTTCCGGGTACGCTCATCGGAATCGTAACGCTCAGGTAGCAGCGTTAAAGACTCTGCCATGGTTACCTGAAAACGCCTGCTCAAAAAGTCGCCATAGGAAGTGGGTGTAAGGTCGAAAAACATCCCCTTGTCCCGCATCTGCTTGAGTTGCTCGTCGCTTACGTCATTGCCGTGCTCGATAGAATCTGCGCCGGCGTCAATCGCAGTTTGTATGGAGGTTTTGTCGATGGCGTGGACGGCGACTTTCAAATGGTTGCGGTGCGCTTCTTCAATCGCCGCCGCCAGTTCAGGGACGGTAAGGTTCTCCTCGGCTGTAACTTTGATGACATCGACGTTATGGAACACATTCTGCCTGACCGCCTGCCGTGCGCTATCTGCCCCGTCAAACAACAAGAACTCCTGCTGAAGAATGGCATCGGCAAGCGCGGGATTGAGGTTCTGAACATACGTTTCACCATGCGTCTCCAACTTCCGGCCGGAAGCGAGGATTCGCGGACCGGGGACGCGGCCTGCGTTGATGGCGTCGCGCAGTTCAGTATCGCCGTCAATCCCGGAGTGTCCAAGATTGCGGACCGTGGTGATACCGCTCTCCAGGTCCTCCCGAGCCATTTGAGCGCCCAGCAACACCCGTTTGCTCGGCGATTCGACAATCGCCAGCAATTGCGCCGGCGCATAGCCGCCGTTCAAATGACGCGCCCGCTCGGCTTCCGCTTGCAAAACTATATCCATCAGCAAATGCGTATGACTGTCGATCAGCCCAGGCAGCAGCGTTGCGTTGCCGAGATCGATGATCTTCGCGCCCGAGGGCGTTTGTACTTTTGCGGGTGCCCCAACTTCCTTGATCTTGCCGTCTTCAATCAACACCGCTGCGGGTGAAAGCACATTGCCGGTTCGCGGGTCGAGCATCCGGCCGGCCTTGACCACAGTGGCGCCCATGGATGACTGGGCGCAAACCTGAAGGGTTGCGGTTCCGACGACGGCCAGCAGAGTGACCGCAACTAGCGCACGCGAAGACCGCTTCATGGTAGATTTCTCCTTTGGATCGGAATCAGCCGTTCTTAGGTGGTCTTGCCCTGTATATCGAAATGTGATATATCAAATAACGATATGGAAGTCAAGGATCGACCGCTATCGTCCGCCGCGCTTCATATCCTTCTCGCACTCTCCGAATCTGACTTGCATGGATACGCGATCATGCAGTCGGTCAAGCGGCAGTCCGGGGGGAATTACAGGCTGGGACCGGGCACGCTGTACGCCAATCTGGATCGCTTGCTGGCCAGCGGCTTGGTGGGAGAGAACGAGCGGCGGCTGAAAGGTGGCGATACCAGGCGGGAATACTGCCTGACACCCAGCGGGGAGCAGGTGCTGCGCCTCGAAGTGCGGCGCCTGCGGCAAGTCGTTGACATCGCGCGGACGCGGCTGGGTAAGTTGGATGAGAGGGGCGCATGAGTACGCGGCTCTGCTTGCTATGGGCTTACCGCTGTTTGCTGCAACTGTATCCCCCGGCGTTCAGAAAACGTTTTGCCGTGGAGATGCTGGAGTTGGCAGAAGCAGCCGAACCTTCGGAATGGCCGCTCATCTTCGGCGACACGAGCGTTGCGATCATACGCTGCTGGCTGGAGCCGGCCGCAACCAGTTCGACGGCCCTGGCGGCCGGGCGGGATGCTTATCTGGCGCTCGGAGAATCCGCGCTTCCGGCTTCGAGACTGCTTCAGGGTCTTGTCCTATCCATGGCGATCATTCTTGGTCTCTGCTACGTTGGTTCGCTCGGCTACTTGCAGCTCCCGAAATGCCACCCGATCGCGGCTGAGAATGTGTGGCGATGAGGACCACTGCAACTCGAGGCTGAGGCACTGAGATTCCGACCGGCAGGATGTCGGCGCTCTCTGACCGTGAACGCGGGGGCCTGAGCAAAGGTCCTGCTTGCCTTGCCTCAAGTCAAAGATCGCTGGCGGACGACCGCCTATCGCGTCAGATGGAAAGCTTTGGCCCAAGGCACAAGGTTAGGCAGGAGGTCCCCGGCAGCGTGCACGATAACCAGCACAGCGAAATTCTTCGTTCGCATCCACAAAACGCCGAGGAAGAGACCGGCAAGCGAGGTCATCACGATCGAGTACCCGATGGCCATCAGTAGCGAAGGATGTGGTGAGCCAAGAGCTTCCTGCGTAGCCGCCGTGCGCAAGTAGAAACCAGGCGCATGTAGCAACCCAAAGAGCACGGCTGCCACCACCAGACCGCCCCAGGGCGACCGCAACACTGCCGCAAGCCGCTCCTGCAGCAGCACGCGGAAGAAAAATTCCTCGACAACTCCAACCTCAATCATCAACCAAATAAAGCTGAGCGGCGTAGCGACAGCCAGTACCCACACCGGCAGATGTGCTTCCCGAATGTCGTGCAGGCCGCGCCCCAGGAATGACTGCATGAGGAGAGCGGCCAACGACATCCACAGCGCTGGACGGAGATCGCGCCACCTCAGCGAAATCGGCATGATCTCAGCGATCCTGTAGTGGCCCAACGCCAACATGATCGCTGCCGGAATGCCGACAACTGTCACGAGCTTCACGCCCAGCACCACGACCGAGTGCAACGGCTCAGTCCTAATGTGCGCTATGCGACCAAATCCCGATACCAGCATCCATGCGATCACCACCAGGTACATCACCAGAACCGCGGTTTCGATCCTGGGCTTGCGTACAACATAGGGCAGTGCTGACACTCGACGTGTGGCCAGCATGGCGAGCGCAGGGAATATCACCCCGAGAACTACCAGTGCGGCCAGCGCCTCGCTGGCCTCGAACCCCTCAAACGTTCGCAGCACTATGAAAACCGCCACCCAAA
>JBKQKT010000684.1:0-20439 GCA_052147365.1 Candidatus Korobacteraceae bacterium
CAGCGGTCAGGACCACACGTCGCTTCAGGACGAAGGGCACAACATAAGAAACCAGTTCTTTGTTGCGCGCCAGAATGCGCGCTCCGATCAGCTTCAGTCCCTGGTCGGAAAGCTCCATTACATAAGACGCCACCGTCTGTGCCAGGGCAACGATGCCAAGTATCTGCACCCCAAAATGACGAGATACATATACAAACAGTGCAAAGGTCGCGATTCGCCCGAAGACCTCGCCTGTAGCCAGCCGAACGAAAGAGAGGAACACGATGCGAATCTTCATTGTGGCATGTAAGCGGCAGGAACCCTGCTCACGAAAGATACCAACTCAGATATGCTGTAATCCTCTATGCCTTTGGTCAGCGTCATCATGAACATCCGTAACGGGGCCGCTTTCCTGCGCGAAGCCCTGGATTCTGTGATGGCGCAAACCTTCACGGATTGGGAGCTCATCGCCTGGGATGACTGTTCCACTGACGACAGCGCGCAAGTCATTGCTGAGTATCACGACACGCGAATTCGTTATTACCTGTCGCCGGAGCAAACGCCGCTGGGAAAGGCGAGAGACAATGCCATTCGCTATGCAAAAGGAGAATGGCTGGCCTTTCTGGACCAGGATGACATTTGGACGCCAACCAAGTTAGAAAAACAGATGGCCCTTGCCGAGCCCCATGTCGGCATAATTTATGGGCGTGCTGTACTTTTCTATCCCAATGGGCGCCGGCGCGACTACGACCAGGCGCACGAATTTATGCGGCTGCCCGAAGGCGACATCTTCAGCGAACTGTTCCGCAGCGCGTGTTTCATTGCCATGAGCTCCGCCGCACTTCGCCGTTCGCTGGTGGAAGAGGTTGGCAGTATTCCGAAGTGGGTCGAATTGACTCCGGACTATTATCTTTACACCGCGCTTGCGCGACGTTATGCGGCGCGTGCAGTACAGGAAGTCGTCTGCCAATATCGGGTGCACCCGGGCAGCATGACCCGCTCCAACCGGCGCAGGTTGTATGAGGAACCGCTGGCGCTTGTGGAGCGATGGGCAGACCAACTTGATCCGCAGATCGTTGCCTATCGTCGCATGACCTACTCCACCGCCCTCGCCTTTGAGGAGATGTGCAGCCTGCGAAGCGCTTTTCAAGGACTTGGCCGGCTACTCACGCGAGGTTCGGTGAGGTGGCTGTTGTCCCGGCCTTTTATCCACGCTCTGCGTGAGATCCGGCGAAAGGTGCGCCGTCCGTCCTGGGAGGCATCGCCGGCTGAAACTCAAGAGCACGGTGTTTAGACGAGCCAGGAAGTTTGTCTTCGAGGAGGGTAGCAGCCATTGCGGCCACCTCCTTCTTCGGCGCGCCCGGGCCCTTGATGACGCGCTTGTCGGAGGTCAGATGGTATCCAAGAATTTTGGACCAGTACCGGACCCCAATTCCGAACCGCACTAGTGACTTCGTTAGGCGACTTCCGCCAAAGTAGTCGTAGCGCGCGCTGAAATCGGCCAGCGCCTGTCGCTGATCGAGAAGCGAAGCGGGAGTGTTCTGATTGATGCTCTGGCCGCCGAAGTGAATCGCCTCTGCGCAGGGCGCGTAGTACACCTTGTATCCCTCGCGATTGAGCATGTAGTTGTATGCCAGATCGACGAGCGCCAACCGGAAGCACTCATCGAGCATTCCAGCGCGCTTCCAAGTAGAACGCCGAATCATGTAAACCGATGTGCCAATGCTTTCTACCTGCTGCGCCTGGCTGTAGTCAAAATCGGTGTTGTAGTAACGGTTCATCAGACGGCTGTTGGGAAATAGCTTGTGCCAGTTGAGGGTCTGCAGAAAGAACGTGCCCAGGCCGGCAAAGCTGCGAATGTGGTGCTGCACAGTGCCGTCTGGATTAAGGAGCTTCGGACCGCAAACCGCAGCCTCCGGGTGGGCGTCCATGAACTCCACAAGCGCCGCGAACGCGTTGCTGATTAACATGGTATCGCTGTCGAGGAGGCACACATAGCGCGCCCGCGACATGCGGATCCCCAGGTTACAGTTCACGGCGTAGGACTTGGTGGCGGTATTTCTGACCAGAATTACCTTGGGAAATTCATCGGCGACCATGTCGGCAGTCCCATCGCGTGAATTATCGTCAACGCAGATAACTTCGAAGGTAATCCCGTGGGTGTGCCGGTAAATCGACTCGATACAGTTCTTTAACAATCCCCGCGTATTGTAGCTGGAGATGATTATCGTTAGATCGAGAACTGGTTTTGTCATTCCGCCTTCCCTGAACATCAAGAGGCTGTCCGCACCGGAATGCTGGTCACGGTAGTATTCACTTGCCCCGCGTCGAGCAACACGGAATTGGCGCCGACAGTTATATTGTCGCCGATAGCGGCGCCTCCCGGCGCGGTCCAAACCACGCCAGCAGAACGTCGATTCTCATTCTGGGCCACGACTCCGGACGTTATCCCAATTTGAATTGCTTAGTCCCCGGTGTGACTCGCCAAGAGACAGGGTGACAGCCGACGCCACTTGACCGCTTCCTCGTACTCTACTGACAGTCGCGGTAAAGGGCAAGTGTTGCCGCACCACACTTCTCCCAAGTGTATTCCAGTGCGAGTTCCCTGCCTCGCTGGATCGCCTGCTGGCGCTCCTCCTCATCATTGATCGCACGCAACAAGGCACAGGCAAAGGACGATTGGTCTGCCGGGTCGAAATAGAACGGGGCGTCCCGGCAAACCTCAGGGATAGAGGAACTTCTGCTGGCCAACACAGGACAGCCCGCAGCCATCGCCTCGAGCGGGGGCAGTCCAAAGCCCTCCCATAAGGATGGGTACACGAAAAGCTTGGCTCCGGCGTAGGCTTCCGCCAGCAAGCCATCGGAGGCCACCGGGATACCAATGATGCTGCCAGCCAGACCCAATTTAGCAATCAGGTTCACCTCCTCCGGCGTCAGCGGTCCTCCACCCAGCACGAGCAAGTCGAATGACCGATACAAACCGCTTTCGCGAAACGCCTTAAGTAACCCTGTAAAATTCTTGTATACGGAACGTCCGCTGACGTACAGCAAATACTCGCGCCGCAATTTTTCTCCAAGTGCCCTGGCGGATGCCGGACAGCGCGGAAGTTGCGGAACGCCATGATAAATGACCCTGGTTTTAGCAATGTCCACATCGTAATAATTAAGCAAGTCTCTGCGGCTCGATTCACTGATGCAAATAATTGCGTCGGCGCTCGCAAAGAGCACCTTCTTCGCCCGCAGCACCTGCTTCGCATGCCGAAATACCGGGAACCTTTCGTAGATGCAGTCATGATGTGTCACCACAATCCGTCGCGCGCGGACGAGAGGCATGATTCGGTGATGTGAGGGGTGATACACGTCAAACTTGCCACGAAACGGGGCGATGGAGTTCCCCAGCAGTTCGTTAGTAGCGTAACGCAACATTCCGCGACGTAGCGGGCCGCCGAAGCTCGTAACGCGAACATTGGCCGATGCCAACGCTTTGAACGGATAAACCGTGGAATTCATCCCCAGGAATAGCTCGGTTTCCACTTCCGGAAGTCCGGAAAGGTAACGCATTAATTCGTAGTGGTAGCGGGAGGCGCCACCAGCATCTTGTAACGAACAGAGTTGGTGGTCATAATAAATCCGCATTCCGGACTAGGCCGTCGCTTCCGGCTGGGGTTGCACCCCGCGAGTGAGTTCCGCGCTGGTTCGTCCCATCCACGCCAAGCTCGCCAGAAAGATAGCGTAGGAGATCAACGTGTTCACGGCTGCGGCCATGGCCCCGTAGCGAGGAATCCCCACAAGGTTAAGAACCACATTGCTGCCGGCGGCGACGGCGGTACACACCAACACCCTTCGTTCCATACCCCATGCAATGTAGGCGTTGCTTAACCAGGATGTCAGGAAGTCGAGCGGAATGGCCCAGGCTAGTAGCAACAACAGAGGGCAAGCCATCAGGAATCGATGGCCGAACAGAACATTCACTACAGTCTGTCGTGAGGCGGCCACGACTGCAGCAATGGCAATTCCCGCGGCAAACAGCGGCAGCAGTATGCGAGGCGCCAACATTCGCACTCGATCTCTAAGGTCCTGTCGTGCAAACTGGGGGTAAACGACAGTGGTAAGCAAGTAATACGTGATCAATACCTGATTCAGAACGCGGTAGGCTGCGCTGTAAAGGCCGACTTGTTCGGGATTCGCCATTACCCCCAGCATAAGCATGTCGATCGTATTGAAGGCTAGGTTGCCCAGCCACGCCAGCCCCATAATGCTGGTCTTCTGCCACGCAAGCGATTCGCCGATCGCCGCGATCGTTTGGTGTTGCACATCCTCGGCAGAGTGATGGCTTCGCCACCAAAGCCGAAACATCAGAACCTGCAGTGCATGACCGATTGCATTACCCAGCACAAGCCACCAGAGAATTCCGCTACTCTTCCGACCCAGCACCAGACATACCAAAATGCTGGCTGGGACCACTGCCTTGGCAAAACCGACCAGCTGAAGTTGCTCCCTGCCCCATGCCGCCCACTCCAGAGAAATCGCATAGAACCCGCTGATGGTTGCGAAAACAACCAGGAAGATCTTCATATCGACGGTTAGGTTTGTGAAAACTGCATAAAGCGCCATGCACGGCAATACGGCAGCTGCCATCAGCACACGCCGCTTCTGCACCCGCTTCGCAATCTCACGCCCAGCCTCCGGATATCTCGCAAGCAACCGAGCACCGACATGTCGCAGGCCAAAATCTATAAGTGGCTGCAAATACTGCGACATGCTTTGGGCGAGTGCGAACGCACCCAGCACCAGGACCCCGTACTGATGACCGAGCAGGATGATGACGGTGACTGAGCACAGCCTCGCTAAGAGCTCGCCCGATCCCAGATGGAGGGCGTTTCGGAATACGCGTTGCACAGAGGGTGTCATATACTGCTTTTCGTTTGGGTCGACGATCCACTCAGTCTTTCGAGTTCCCTGGGGCCAAACATGTACCCTTGTAAGTGTCCCGCTGCCCGCTGAATATAGGCTCGGGCTCGTGCCGAATCTCCCTTTCCCACGCTGATAACGGCGCCGCCAAGGGAACGAGCCAGAAATTGGCTCAAATACCACCACGAATAGCCATGGATCCGCAGCACATACCCGACGCCCAGCGAGTAGGATTGCGCTATTCTTTGGAACCGCTCGAGTGATTGAAGCTCTGGATGGTAAACCACCAGACTTGGCTCGTGCCACATCCGAAACCCTAGCTTGAGAATACGAATAAAGTAATCCATTTCCTCGCCGGATTGGTAGCGGGAGGGCGAACCGACGCCGATGTTCTCGTCAAAGAAACCGACCGCTTCTATGACTCGCCGCCGGACAAAGGCAGTGAATGAGATGGTGCAGTGCCAGACGTTCTTTATTGTGCAACGACACGCACCAGGCCCCCATTTAGAGGCCATGATTCTGTCGTCCTCGGTGCGGCCGCTGGTGAACAGCGCATCGAACTCTGGGTGTACCTCGAACCAATTTGTTACTGCGGCGAGCAGTTCTCGCGGGTACCAGCAGTCGTCATCGGGAAAGGCTATGATTTCGCCCCGCGAAGCACGGATGCCGACGTTGCGTCCGAGTGACAACCCTCGATCGGAGCGGAGACGGCGAACCTTGAGCCGTGAATGTCTTTGAAGAAGCGCTGCCAGCCGATCGTCAGAGTTCTGGTCCACAAGAAGAACCTCGAAGTCCTGATAGGATTGAGAGTCAAGACTGGTCAGCAAGCGTTCCGGTTCCGCTGTGCGATTGAGGGTAGGTGTAATCAGCGAAAGCATCAATACTTTCCGGCTCGGCAGCAGTAATAAAGGAAGCCCTTACCGGCCTTCCAAATCCGGAGACCACAGGGTGATTTTCGCCGCGGCAGCCGGACGAGATAGAGCAAAATATTGGAAGATATACCAACCCGCGATCACCGGGGTTATTACGATAGCAGTTCTAATTAGCATTGATACCCAGATTAGAGATCCTCCTCTTGGCATCAGAAAGACATCAGGAAGAATGGCGGCAACGAAAAACAAGCCTATGCAAGTTTTGCTGCACGCATGGAAAAAGCTCAAAAGGAAGCCTATCATCAGCGATAACAACGCGACCCCGAATACACCTGCGATCAGATAGCCATCCGCCAAGTATGATCCACCGGTACCGAACCCGAGCTTAAAGAGGTTCGGATTCAAGAATGCTGACATGTCAAAGACAAATGACCAGCCGCGGACGTATTGCGATTGATCATTCGAAAAGAATTTTGCTCGCAGGTCTTGGAGAGCATAAGAACCCACATACGGCCGGAAAAGTGGCGCATATCTGACGGCGACCTCGGTTACATCCAGTGATATTCCCTGCTCTGCGACGAAACGCCCTATATCCAACGGGGACGAATCGTCCCCAACGCGGGCAGACTGGATCATGTTCGCAACCAATATGAGACCGACTGCTACCACCGCCAACCGAAGAATTTGGGGACGCTTTGTCGACTGGATCCGCGCGACATACCAAAGCGCCAAAACCAGGGCGAATGTGTCCATTCTCGTTCCGGTCAGCAGATATAGGACGGCGGTCGCGAAATAGAGAAATGTCACCGTCCAAATCCATTTCTTTCGGGTCTCAAAAACAAAAATCGCAACAAAGACGGGGAACACGAACAAGGAAATCACACGTACAATCGGCGGCACGCTGGCAGCCAAACCGCTGTAGTCCATGAAAAAGACCTGATAGCCGCCGTGCTGTTGCCCGTAACGAAGATATAGGTAGTTCTTGAGTAATTGGAACGGAAGGCAGCAAAAGAAAAGCAGGTATAGGTAAGGCAAGTAGTCACGAACAGGAGCATGGCTGGGGGGAGCGAGCCGATGGTACCTCCACCTGCATGGCGCGTAAATGCAAATCGCCGACAGGGTGATTGACAACAACACCACGCCTGTTTCGTCGCGAGTTATGTCGAACGGAGTGGCACGCATCAGCCAAACTCGATAGAGGTCGCTATCCGTGACACCAAGGCAGTATCCAATCAAGCGCCCGCACTGAAGGAGCATCAGCGCGCAAAGGAAGAGAAAGCAAGGATGTCGGCCCCGGTCAAGACGGACCCAGGCCAGCACTATGAGGTAGGTGAGAAGCAGCACCGTCAGCACCGCCGCTCCGTTGGGCGTAAGCCAGCCAAACAGGAAACACAGCGCTCCGACCCCGACGACGCATAGGTACCCCAGCATCTCAAAGACTGCCGTTGGCACCGCCGGGAGGACACGCCCAGAAGCCGGGAATGGCTGAGTGCATGAGCTCATGACCGGGACGAGAACTTCAGGGCGTGCCGCAAAAGCCCCAGACGGGCGGCCTCGTGCGGGTCCTGCTGCTTCCGGCGCAGCAGTTCCGCGACTAGCACTCCAACACAGGCCAACAGGAACGCAGTAATCGTAGATACCAGGACGATGAGCATCCGCTTGGGACCGGACTTTTTTTCAGGTTCGACTGCTCTGTCAACAACCTGGACCAGGACTGCATTTTGACCCTCATCAATGCGGGCCGCTTCCAGTTGTTTGCCCAGGAAGTCGTAAAGCGCTTCTTGATATTTCACCTCGCGTGCCCGGCGAAGATATTCCAGTTCGGCTTCCGGCATCTGCCGAGCCGGGATCGCGATGTCGCCGTTCCCCGCGGCAGCGTCGCTGCGCTCCAGTTTGGCCAACTGGCCTCGCAACCCGGCCAGTTCGGTCTCGGCACGCTTCAGATCGGGATTGTTCGGGGTTGCGTAGGAACGCATGGTTTGCAGTTGCACTTCGTGGCTTGCCACCTGCGCGCGCAGGTCAGCGATGCTGGCGATGATCGCCCTGCCCTGGGCGTCAGGCTGAAGCAAGCCGCTTTTCTCCTGTGCCTGCTTCAAAGCCAGCTCCGCGGCGGACAATTCCTTCTGTTCCGCCTTGATTTGCTGTTCGTAGAAGAGCCGGCGCTGGCTGGCCTCCGTGATGGCCAGATTCTGGTTCAGGTTGTAGAGCTCTTCCACATAGGCATTGGCGATTTCCGCAGCCCGCTTAGGATCGTTGTCTGTGACCGAAACGGAAATCAACCCTTCTTTCGTGTCGAGGATTTCACTACGCTTGTCCAGCTTCTTACGCGCGTCCTGATAGGTCTTCGCCCGATAGACCTTGCGAAGATCGAAGCGGTTAATCAAATTGTCTTCAATAGTCCGGCTGGTCAACATCGCCACAAAAACGTCGGCCGGGTTCTTCAATCCGAGATCGCTCGACCCGAGCCCTGCGAGGGCCCCGATCTGGCCAAGCATCGAGTTCAGCGTCGATTGCTTTTGCTGAGGCGGCAGAATACTGGCGTTCGCCGTGTAGGTCTTGGGCAGGACAAGAACGACGATTGTCGCCACGACTGCAACCCCGAGAGTAAACAGCAGAATCGGCTTCTTCTCGCGGGCAAGGACTAGTAAAACGTCAATGACGTCCGGCTTTCCGGGGCCCTGGATTTCAGCGTCCAGCGGAGGCACGACGATGCCATTCTCAACCGCAGCACTGCTGCCGGAGTGCGGCTCATATGGTTTTAGAGTTTGTGCCATTCAGATCACTTTCCGCCCAGCATTGGCTACTTTAAGACATTAATGGCGGCAGCAGCCAGCCCGAAGTTGAACAGTATTTGCGACCAATCCTTGAAATTGCGCAGGCCAGCGCCCTTGTCGGTGTTCGGCGGAACCACCACCGTGTCTCCGGGCATCAGGACCATGCTTTCGAACCCGCCGCCCCAGAATTTTCCCGCCGCGTCTTTGCTGACCACGGCGCCATTTGCGCGCACCACAAAGGTCCTCCCCGAGTCGGCGTTGCGGGTGGGTCCTCCGGCGTTCCTCAGGTACGCATTGACGGTCTTCCCGGGTTGCTGAATATACGAACCGGGACTGTACACATCGCCGACAACACTGACGGCGATGGGCCGGGCCGGGATGTAAAACTGGTCACCGTCTTCGAGCGGAATATCCGGTATGGAGTCAACCGTGTGATCGTCGGGATGGATGTTCAGGACGATGCGGCCTTCTGCCTTCAACTGGCGCAGCTTTTCGAGGGTCAGACGCTCCGCTTCGAAGCTGGCGTTTGCCGCCGAGACTTCCTGTGCAGTTTGGGCACTCTGTGCCCGCTTTGCCGTGCTGGTCGCCACGTCTCGTTCGGCCTGGGCAATCAGCAGGTCGAGTCTGGCCTGCTGTTCAACGCGTGCTGACTCACGCGTGAATTGCGACGCATACAAGTACGCTGACGGAGTAATCCCGCCGGCCTTTTGTATGGCCTCCCTCAGATTTTCGCCATGCATGACCCGGTAAACCCCAGCCGACCCGAACTCTCCTGTCAGCGTGATCAGCTTGGTTTGTTGTCCTTCGGGCACTTTGAGATCAGCCTGCGAAAAAATCGTGATGATGTCACCCGGTTGTAGCGTCACGTTGCTGGCTGCATCCTGGCCCAGGATGGCCTTCCCCAGATCAAATGGAATCAGCTGGGTCGAGAGATCTTCGGTGCTCATTCGCTGAACCACTGCGTAGTTCCAGTCGATCTCAGGAGCGTTCCGCTTGACTGAGTTGACCGTGCCGGCTGTCCCTTTCACGTGCCCGCCGGTGGTTTCCGACTCCAGCGCGATGGTGTTTTGCTGTTTCCAGTATTCCCGGGTAATAAGAAACTCGCGATTGGGGATGAGATCGCTGATTCGCATCCCGGAATGCCAGGGATACCGTCCGGGTTGCGCCACATTTCCCCGCAGGGTAACGGAGTTCTCGAACTTGGGAGACACTGCCGTGAAATTGACGATGTCGCCGTCAACCAGCGGATGGACCATGCCTGCCGTGTCCAGCGGAACCTCCTCCACGCTGTGCACCCGGCGATTGACGATGTGCTCCACATACACCTTGCCGCCGAAGGCGGTATTGGTAAGCCCGCCGGACAGCCGGATCCCATCCGAAAGGGTGGTTTCTGTCTTGAGCTCGTAGATTCCCGGGACATTGATCTGGCCGCCCATCGCAACCTGAGGGCCGGTTGGTAAGACATAAATGACATCTTCCGGCTGTAGAACAACGTCCTTGCTCTTGTCACCCTTGAGCAAGAGATCGTAAAGGTCGAACGTGGTCACCACGTTGCCGCCACGTTTTAACTGAATTTCCCGCATCGAACCATGCGGCGACGGCCCGCCGCTGGCAAAGATTGCGTTCGTCAGTGTGCTCAGAGAGCTGACGGTGTACCTGCCGGGACGGGTCGCCTGGCCTACTACGTAAATGTCAATGGAACGCAACTCGCCCATGGTCACGTTGAGATCAAAGTTCTGATAGATGCGCCCGATGTGCGACTTCAGGTAATTTTCGATCTGCGCGTACTTCAATCCGGCGACATTCACGCTTCCGACCTTCGGCAGAAAGATGTTGCCGTTCCGGTCCACCCTGGCATGAACGTCGAGATCAATCTGGCCCCATGCCCTGATCATCAGCTCATCGCCGGGACCGATAACATAATCGGCTGTCACCGGGGCACGATCCACAGGAGCGAACGTCGTGGGCACATTCTCGAAGAGACTGGCGCCGTAAATGGGAAGTGGCTTACCTAACGACTCCTCAACCAGCTTTTGGAAGTCGGTCAATTCGACCTTCTTCACTTGCTTCTCTTGAATTGGAAGTTGAGGCTGCGTAGGTTTCGGAGCATTCACCGGCGTCGCCGGTTGCCCTTCCTCCGGCGCGACCGTTGGCGCGGGAAGCGGTATGCAAGCTCCCTGCGCTGTTTCTGGGGAATCCGAACAGAACGGAAGGCTGTTGGAACTTGGCTTAGGATTGTTCTGTCCGGTTGAGTTCTGCTGCGCCCCATAGGCCGCTTGCGAAAAGATAAGCATCAGGGCGACAAAGCTCCGCCCATCGAGGCATTTCACCAGTCGCCGAACCCCGTCACGGGTTACAGATATACATCCGTTAATGCTTACCATTCGAAGATATCTCACGCTCTTCCCTTCCATTCTGCGCCCTGACTTGGCGAAAGCGGCAGGGTTCCGCGCAGTATTGATTCCGTTCAGAGGGACTGGTCCCGCTTGGGCCTCTGCTGGAGTGCGTTAAGCCACAATTGAGCATAAATGGGCGCTGCATTTTGGGCGTCCCAGGGCACGTCACGTCCCGTAAACAACTGGTGCAGATTCAGATGTGCACCCACCGCGCCTGCCAGCCCCAGGGTTGCGACGGTGGGATCGAGGTCTCGGATCAAACCCCTCGCCGCGCACCGGCTGAAGTAAGCATTGACCGCGTCAAAGATGGGACCCAGATGCTCGCGGAAGATCTGGTCCGCTCCGGGCAATTCAAAGCGCGCGACATACAAGAGCCGCATCAGTTCCGGGTGCTCCGACATATTCTCTACCACAAAGGCCGCCAGCATAGGGACGATAACGTCCGGATCAAGGTCCCTCGCCAGGCCGCTTTGCAACTCGCGCCCGAATTTCAGCCGATTCAACCGCGATTCAGCCGCTGCCCGGAAAAGGTCCATCTTCTTGCCGAAATAGCGAAACAGGGTGGCTTCATTAACGCCGGCCAGTTGGGCGATGTCACGGGTGCTGGTGCCTTTGAATCCCTGCCGGGAAAACAACTGCACAGCCGCCTCCACCAGGCGCACTTCGGTAACGCTTGTTTCTGCGGTTCTCTTCACGGGGTCACCTCAAGCAGGTAATGCGGACAAGGCTGGAGCTACATTCTCACCGGCTCAATCTCGTCAAGGGCGATTTCAACGGAAACACTTTGCATGATGAGATCGAGGGCGAGAACCACCCGGAGATTCTTCTTCTTCCGCACTAGCACTCCCACCATGCCGGCCAGTGCGCCGGAATGAATGCGTACGCGCTCTCCTGCCACCAGGTAGGGATGGGGTTCAAAATCCCGGAAGGGCAGGCTGGAGCGCAGGGACTCAATCTCCGAACTTGGCAAGGGCGACGGGTCGCGCCCCGGTCCTACGAGCGACAACACTCCAGGGATCTGGAGCACTCGAACGTAGTCGCGGCGCTCTAGCGACACAAAGACATAGCTGGGAAAGAGCGGCTGCTCGACGCTGACCCGGCACCCATTCTTCCAGCGGTGCACGGACCGATATAAGGGCAGAAATGCTTCGATTTGGCGCACCTCGAACTGGCGTGCTACCGACTTCTCATGCCGGGGCGTGGTGTATACCGCGAACCATGGTGACAACGCGGTTGGCTTAACAACCGGCTTCCCAGCCCAGTCGCGGGAAGCCACCGCCAGATCGCTACTCGTCGTTGACAAGGCTTCGCCATCCTCACTTAGCAGCAAGGTGTTTCCTGACGGTTTGACACCCCTGAGGTATTCACTGACCTAATCGGGGGGGACCCTGAAAAACTTCAGCAAATTCTCCACTACCCACTGGGCGCAGCCGCTTTCGTCAGAGATAGTAAGCGCCTACTCGTACTTGAGCAACGCGAATAACTGTTATCTTGCTGTCCAGCGATTTCCGAAGGATAAGGGCAGGCAACTGGACGCGTCAAGGAGAATCTTGGTGGGAAAGCGACTCCAGGAACCTTGCCCATCGTTCCCCAACATCATGTTTACGGCAGCCCGACTCCCTGCCTGAAAACAGTGACCTCCCGTCCATGCAAGCACTCACTGGTCCAGAACACTCTCCGCGGTCGGTCCACATTTTCTAGAAGTATTGATGCACTGGTATAATTATGGAAAATGGGCATTAGTATAAAGAATAGCGAAACCGAGCGTCTCGCCCGGCAGGTGGCCCAGGAAGCAGGCGAAACCCTTACAGAGGCCATTGAGAAATCCTTGCGGGAGCGCCTGCAGCGACTTCACCAGCCAAAGAGGGTGCGCCTTTTGGTGGAAAAACTGGAAGACATCCTGCAACGCGTCGACGCACTTCCGACGTTGGACACACGTCCCGCCGACGAAATACTGGGCTACGATGAGCGGGGGATGCCGAGCTAATGGTGATTGACACCTCAGCATTGCTCGCCGTGTTCCTTGCAGAGCCTGAGCGAAAACGGTTCCTGGAGTTGATTACACAAGCGGAGACTCGCCTGATCTCTGCCGCCAATAGCCTGGAAACCGGCATTGTTTTGGAGGCCCGGCGCGGTGAAATGGCTGGACGCGAGTTCGATCTTTTCCTTATCCGGGCGCAGGTCGATGTGGTCCCGGTCGACCCTGAGCAGATAGAGATTGCGCGTGCAGCTTGGCGCAAGTACGGCAAAGGACGCCATCCAGCAGCCCTCAATTTCGGAGACTGCTTTGCTTACGCCCTGGCAAAAACCTCCGGTGAACCTCTTCTGGCGAAAGGCGCTGATTTCGTCCAGACCGACCTCCTGATGTGCGATACACCCTGCTGACGCTTTCCATTTTAAGTATTCCCATCGCCCGTTAGGGATTCGCTGCCCGCAAAAAATGGGGAGCCCCAAAGGCTCCCCAAGTACTTCAACTTCGGTTCAGCAGAACTAGAACAGCAGCTTCAGGGCGAACTGGATGAAGCGGCGCTCGTCGGTCGGCTGGCCAGGATAGCCGTAAATGCCACCCTTCTGCGCCTGGATGAAGGTCGCTCCACTTTCGATGTCCAGGCCACCAGCGTTGATGTACAGGTTGTGGTGGTTGAACATGTCGTAGAACTCGCTGCGGAACTGGAGGTTGAAGCGCTCCGTCAGCTTGAACATCTTGGCAATCACCATGTCCATGTTCCAGTAGCCGGGGCCGGAGTACGAGTTCCGAGCCGGCACAGCCTGGCCGTTACAAGTGAAAGCTGTCAGTCCATTGCCTACAAACGTCCCGTTGGGGCAGAAACCGGCAGCGGCTTCCGAGGGTACCTGGAGTGCGTTCCCCGTACCCGCCGGCAGACCATAGTCGTAGGCGGCCGGGTTGGTGCCTTGGGGCAGTGCCAGGTAGTTAAACAGGTTAGGCCCAGCGTTGCCCTGGTTGTTGCCTCCGGACGCGACCGGCGCACCCGGAACCCAGCGCGGATACAGGGTCAGGGCGTTGGTGCCGTCGTAAATGTTGTAAGGATAGCCCGACCTCGCCTTGAAGATGGGCGAGAACTGCCAGCCACCCAGCGCCTGACGCGCAAAGGCGTTGCTGGCGTTCTTCATCCACGGCAAATCCCACACCGCGCTAACCACGAACCGGTTCGGCGTGTTGAAGTCGGAATTGCCTTTGTCGAGCTGTGGGTTGAAAGCATTGGTATAGCCGAGGAAGTAGTTGCCGTTGTAGCCGTCGGTGAAGGTGGACGACAGGTTGTCTAGAGAATGCGACCAGGTATAGTTGGCAACGATCTGCAATCCCTTGCTCATGAAATTGTTGGCTTGGAACTTGAAGTTTACTGCCTGGTAGTTGCTGAATCCGTTATCGCTGCGGTAGTTGATATTTCCGTACTGGTAATTCAACCGGTTGCTGAGGTTTGTGTCGCCCAGGTAGGTTGAACCGAAGTACTGGGTGTTGACGTTGGCAATGTCGTACAAGTTGGTGCCCTTGGAGCCGGCGTATTCGACCGACAGCACTGAGTTCCGCATGACCTGCCGATCCAGCGCCACCGACCAGAACTGGCTATAGGCAGTGGCAATATTCTGGTTAACGGCGCGCAGTGTAACGTTGGGCAGAAACTTCGTACCTGTGCCGCCGAATCCGCCAATGTTATTGAGATAGATGGGCTGGCTGGGAACGTCAACACCACTGGTGATGCTGACCACCGCGTAGTTCGGCGGGTTCTGAATGACGTTGAACGTCACGTTGCCGAAGTTACGCTCGTAGCCGATTCCGTAGCCGCCACGCAGGCTGGTGGTTCCGTCGCCAAAGACGTCCCAAGCCAACCCAACGCGCGGGGCAAAGTTGCCATAGTTCTTGCCCCACAAGCCCCCCACCGGGCTCTGGTTGGCAATCTGGACGCTGCCGTTACGTATCTGCTCCTGGATAGAGCTGCCCGAACCAAGGTAGAAGTTCGAATCGAGGCTGGGATTGGCGTTGTGCTGCACACCGTAATACTCCCAGCGCAAACCCAGGTTCAGGGTCAGGCGCGGCGAGACCTTCCACGAGTCCTGCGCGTAGATGGCGCCATCGTTGTACCGGTTATTACGGTTGAAAGCCGGTTCGGTCGCCGGCAGGTTGATAGTGCAACCGGCATTGATGTTCCCCGTGTAACTGCCGTTCTCGTTCTTGTAGCAGGGGAACTTGCCTTGGGGATTCAGCGCGCCCTCGTATTGGTAAACCGTGCCGGCAACCAGGCCGTAGATTCCGTTGGTCAGGTTGTTTCCCAGAATCTGCACCGCGTTTTCGTACGCACCGAATGTGCGGTTGTCACGGGTCTGGATGTACACGCCACCAAACTTCATCTGGTGCTTGCCTTTGGTCCAGGCCAGGTCGTCATAAATCTGGTACAGGTTCTGCGGGCCGCCAAACGGAATAGCGTTGGCTGTGGAATTCTGTACGTAACCTGGGAAGACCCACTGGAAAGACGTCCCCGGCAGATTGGGAACCGAGCCGGTGGAGAACAAACCCGGGGTTATGGGAGCTGAACCCAGCCCCTGCGTGGGACCGTTCAGGCGGTTGTAGTTCAGCTTGATAGAGTTGACCAAACTCGGGGTGAAAACGTGCGTCAAAGTGATGGCCACGTTCTGGTCATAGTTGGTCTGGCCCGTGTCATAGCCGACGTAGGGGCTGTTGTTCACCGAACCGTTAAAGTCGTTCTCGCTGTACAGGGCATAGCGTCCGTAGAGCGTGGTCTTGTCGGTCCAGTTGTAGTCAACACGATTTACCGTGCTGTACGTGTTCTGCGGCGTACCGCCGCCCGCGTCCGAAGGGCTGTTGTACGCCACCTCTTCGGCAAAAGGAGAGCTGCAGGCGATGTAAAGGCAGGGTTTCCCGTTGAGGGCCTGCCCGTAGTTAATCTTGGAGATTACCTGTACGTTGGACTTCAGGTCGCCGTATTTCTGGAAGTAGGCAAGAGTGTCTCCTGAGACGCCCGGCACATTGAGGAACGCCGGATCGGTAACCACCCAATCCTGCGTGCCGTTGCTGCGCACCCGGACCCATTCCGTACTGCTGAAGAAGAACAACTTGTTCTTTACAATCGGGCCGCCAAGAGCGTAGCCAAACTGGTTGCGCGTATATCCCGGCTTGGCGGTGTCAGTTGCGTCGTTCTGGTAGGTGTTGGCGGTGTAGGCAGCCAGGCGGTTGAACTCGTACACCGTACCATGGAAAGCATTGGTGCCCTGCTTGGTGGCCACATTGACAACGCCGCCGCTCGCGCGTCCATACTCGGCCGAGAAGTTGTTGGTCAGAACGCTGAACTCCTGCACGGAATCAAGCGGAACAGACTGGCCGACCGAAGCGGCAAACAGGTCCACGTTCTCCGCGCCATCCAGCAGAATATCGGTGCTATCGTTGCGGCCGCCATTGATGTTGACGCCGGCGCCGCGTCCGCTGCCGGTGGGATCTTCGGTCACGTTCCCGGAAGTGGCCACAAGGTCATACGGATTGCGGGTGAGGGTGGGCAGTTCGGTCAGCGATTTCGAGTTCACAACCGTAGAAAGAGTCTGGCTCTCCGTATTGACCGTGGCAACTTCGCCGGCTGCCGTTACTTCCACCGTCGTGGAAGCGCCGGTAACGTTGAGTTGCGCCGAAACTTCGGTCTTGGATCCAACCTGCACCGTCACGCGGTGGGTGTACTTCTGGAAGCCGGCTTTTTCGATAGTAACGTCATAGGCATCTGGCTTCAGTGTGGTAACGGTGTACTCGCCCGCCGAGGCCGTCGTCGCTGTGCGGCTCACGCCGATGTTTACTGCTTTCACCGTCACACTGGCTCCTGTGACCACGGCGCCTGTTTTATCGGTGACTGTGCCGACGATCGAGCCTGTTTCAGTCTGGCCAAAGGCCCAGACCGAGAACAGCGCCAGAATCGCAAGCAGGGAAATAATTCGTAGCGCAAATCGGTTCATCGCACTCTCCGCTCCACATTTAAAGTGAGGGGAATAGCATGAAATCGCCCCACGCCTTCCAATGCACGAAAGTAACCATTTGTTCACAATTTGTTTTCAATAACTTACTCTTATCAAAAAAGCGGAGCTACTTTTTTTGGTAGAAATTGGAGATGCTGCGTCCCAGATTCCGTAGATAAAATCCGGGATAAAGTGCAGATTCTACAACTTAAGTAGCAGATAAAGAGGGACAGATAGCGTTTGTCAAAGTTCGGCTAAAATCGAAGATTAGTCAGCTCGGGGAGGAGTTATTGGACCGCGACTGACCGCACAGTAATAGCACATTAGTGGCGCATGTTCCACGTGGAACATTTACGCCGGCTTGCCCAAGGCGAGCGTAATCAGCGTCTTCTGCTCCAGTTCGTGGGCCTTTGCCGAACCGGTTGCTGGCGTGGAATTCGCCGCGCGCTTGATGCTGCGCAGCTTGGGTCCGAGAATCCGTTTCAGGCGCGGCGTCACAAACGAGAGCGCCCCCATGTTGGCCGGCTCTTCTTGCACCCAGATGAACTGGCTGGCGTTCTTGTAGCGGCCGAGAACCGCCCGCACGTCGTCCTCAGGGAACGGATACATCTGCTCAAGAGAAACGATGGCGGGCACGGCGAGCTTGAGTCGCTTGCGCTCTATACGCAGCTCGTGCGCGATCTTACCGGTGCAGAGCAGGACGCGCTTGGCGTCGAGGGCGATTTCGTCCGGAATGATGGTCAGGAAGCGGGGCCGCTCCAGATCGGAGAGCGGCGATAGCGCCTCGGGATGGCGCAGCATGCTCTTAGGCGTGAAGCAGATGAGTGGTTTGCGCCACTTGCGCAGCGCCTGCCGGCGCAGCAGATGGAAGTATTGTCCCGCGGTCGACGGCTGCACAACCTGCATGTTGTCGCGGGCGCAGAGTTGTAGATAGCGCTCGATACGGGCGCTCGAGTGCTCCGGTCCCTGGCCTTCGTGGCCGTGCGGCAGCAGCAGAACCAGTCCGGTCAGCAGATCCCACTTGTCCTCCCCGCTAGCGATGAACTGGTCAATGATGATCTGCGCGCCATTGGCGAAGTCGCCAAACTGCGCTTCCCACATCACCAGCGCTTCGGGGTAGTCGCGCGTGTATCCGTACTCGAAGCCCAGCACCGCAGCTTCGGCAAGCTCGGAGTTGTAGATATCAACCCGCGCCTGGCCCGGCGCCAAGTGGCACAAGGGAACATATTCCTTCTCATCCTCGATATCAATGAGCACCGAGTGCCGCTGATTGAAGGTGCCGCGGCGGCTGTCCTGGCCGCTCAGCCGAATGGGAGTGCCTTGCAGCGCCAGCGAACCAAAGGCCAGTGCCTCGGCCATGCCGAAATCGAGCGGACGCTTGCCATAGCCCATCTCCCGGCGCTGCTCCAGCAGCTTCTGCACCTTGGGATGAATGTGAAAATCCTCGGGATATTTAACCAGGCCATCGGTGATCTCGTGAAGCGTGTCCGCCGGCAGGCCTGTGTCAACTTCATCCGCGGGGTCGTACGGGCCACCATGAAATGGCGCCCAGTAGCTGGGCAATTGGCGCATGGGCGGCTTCTTGACCATGCTCTTGCCCGCCTTCTCGGCGGCATTAAGTTCTGCCTGGAACTTTTCAACGTGCGGCTGCGGGTCGAGATCTACGTTCTTCGCATAGATCTGGTAGAGCATGGGATGGTCTTTGATCTTGCGATACAAGATGGGCTGGGTGATGGTGGGGTCGTCCACCTCCGAGTGACCATGACGACGGAAGCCGATCAGGTCCACCACTGCGTCACTGCCAAATTCGTAGCGATATTCCAGCGCCATTCGGCCAGCGCGCACCACCGCGTCTGCATCTTCACCGTTGACGTGAAAAATAGGAATCGGCAGCCGCTTAGCGAGATCGGAGGAGAATCGTCCGGAATAAGCGTCGGTCGGATTGGTAGTAAACCCGATGAGGTTGTTGACGATGATGTGTACCGTCCCCCCGACGGTGTAGCCTCGCAGGTTGGCCAGATTCAGGGTCTCGGCCGTGATTCCCTGCCCGGCGAAGGCGGAGTCGCCGTGCATCAGCACCGGCAACACTTTGACTTTCCCCTCGCGGCCGATGCGCGTCTGCTTGGCACGCGCGCGGCCCAGCGCCACCGGATCGACCGCCTCCAGGTGGCTGGGGTTCGACACCAGGTGAATGCGAACCTGCTTCCCGTTCGCGCCGGTAAACATGCCGGTCGCGCCGATGTGGTATTTCACGTCGCCGCCGCCCAGGACGCTGCGCGGATCGACGTCCTCGAATCCGGCGAAAATTTCTGCCGCGGGACGACTCACGATGTTGATGATGACGTTGAGGCGTCCACGATGGCTCATGGCCAGAACGGCCTGCTCGGCGCCGTTTTCTGAAGCGGAGTTGAGGATTTCGTCGAGCAGCGGAATGAGGGCGGTGTTGCCTTCGAGTGAATAGCGCTTGGTGCCGATATAGCGAGAGTGGATGGTCTGCTCAAAGATGTCGGCGCGCACCAGTTGATCAAGAACACGATCGCGATCGACGGGCTCTTCGTCAGCCGATTCCATGCGCTCCAGGATACACTCGCGCCGATCGGGATCAGGAATGTGCATGAACTCGACGCCGATGCTGCCGGAGTAGATGCGGCGAGCGGCGTCGGCTATATTGCCGGCGAGATCCAGTTCGGGATGTGGCAGCGGAGCGAAGTGTCCCAGAGGATCGAGATTCGCCTGAAGATATCCCCAGCGGCGGAACGCGTCCAGCACGCGCTCCTGTTTCTCGCTGTCAACGTTCAACATTACGGTGGACAAAGTCTGAATAGCTCCCGGGCCGTGGCTCCCGATTTCCGGGGACGGCAGTTGCTTCAAGCGCGGCAATAGTTATAGATTCCCTACCGGCCCGACGGATGCGTCACTGGCTCCTGAATGGAAAACGAGTGGCACCCGAACCGTTCAGTATATAGTGTTCCGCAACTACGTAACCTATTTGTCGGGGGACCTCGACGAAACAGATGATGAAATCACTATCGCCGCAGGACCGGGTATTCGTGCTCACCGGAGCTGGCATCAGCGCGGAGAGCGGCCTGCCAACCTTTCGCGGCGCCAACGGGATCTGGCGCGGCCGCCGGGTAGAAGAGGTGGCGACGCCGCAAGCGTTTCACGCCAACCCGGAGATGGTCTGGCAGTTCTATTCTGAGCGGCGCAAACGCCACGCCACAGTGGTCCCTAACAATGCTCATTTTGCTTTGGCGGAACTGGAGCGCGCGCTCGGCGAGCGCTTTTTTCTATGCACACAGAACGTCGACTCGCTGCACGAACAGGCTGGCTCGCAGCGCGTCACCCACATGCATGGACGCCTGATGCAGACCCGCTGCTCGCGGGAGAGTTGCCGCACGCTGCCCTTTGATGATGAGCGGTTGTATCTCACGCGGGCGGAAATTCCAAGCTGCCCCAAATGCAGTGCTCTGCTGCGTCCCCACATCTGCTGGTTCGGCGAAGTGCCTTTCGGCATGGACCGCATCTTCGAGCAGC
>JBKQKT010000685.1:0-9804 GCA_052147365.1 Candidatus Korobacteraceae bacterium
CGGATGGATCGCTCTGCTTATGGCGATTGTTGCGCTGGTATATTTTGCAGGAGCCGATTTCCTGTGTCTGGCCCGCTTGGGAGCCTACGTCGCGCTAGCGGAGGATGACGCGCATTTGCAGATACACGAGCAAGATCTTGCCGAGCCTCCATCCCTGACGGATGGTACAACCGCAATCGCCCCGGCTTAGAGCTATTTCAGAAAAAGTGTACCCTGCGACGGCTCTGGTTTGTGTCAGGGCACGACTTCAGTCGTGCCGATAAGTCGTTATTTCTTGTTATCCCGAGCGGGCTTCAGCCCGCGAGGGGTCTTGTTGCCGAGTCTTCAGCCGGTTGTTCGGGCCTGCCGCACGCGGCTGAGAAGTCGTGGGTTTTCAGGCCTCCAACCACCACGAAAACCCCAGGGGCTGAAGCCCTATCTTCAGGCGCATCTTACGGCACGACTAAGAGTCGTGCCCTGACACAGGACGGCCCTCCTCAGGTTCGAAGCCTCGATAGCTAGTACGCCAATTCCGGAAGCGCCCTGCTGGTGTCAGTGCGTTAGCTGCAGCTTCTCTTCTTCCTTCTTCATCTTGGCGATGGCGAGCAACTCCACCGCCTTCTGCGCGATGTGTTCGGCGCTCACCTCGAACTCCTTGATCAGCTCCCAGGGCGCGCCGGAATCACCAAAACGGTCCTTCACGCCGATTGCGCCAGTAATCACCGGCACTCCGTAAAGCTCCGGGCTTTCGGTGAGAACGCCGCTTACTCGCCACGCCAGCGCGCCAATCTGATGCTCTTCGGCGGTTATCACCACGCCGGTCTCTTTCGCTGCGCGTACGATGGCATTCTCGTCGATGGGCTTCATGGTGTGCATGTTGACCACGCGCGTCTCGTAGCCAAACTCCTGCCTCAGAATCCGTGCCGCGCGAATGGCCTCTGGCACCATCGGCCCGCAGGCAATGATGCTGAGATCTTCGTGCTCGCTGACGTAGTTCGGCGCCAGCACCGTCTCGAGGGCGTCGATCATCTCTGGCGCCTCGCGGCGCAGGCGGATGACGTTCGCCATTCCAAACACGAATGGCGTCTCCTCGCGAGTGATGACGGGCGTGGCCTCCCGCGCGAAGCGTATGTATTTCGGCCCCACGTGCTGTAACAGCAAATAGTCGGTCACCTTGCGCGTTTCAATAACATCGCACGGCACCACAACCGACATGTTCGGCAACCCACACATCGCGAACAGGTCTTCCAGCGCCTGATGCGTCGCGCCGTCCGGCCCCACCGAGACGCCGCCGTGCGCGCCCGCAATAAGAACATTGAAGTTGCCGTAGCAGATCGACACGCGAATCTGGTCGAGATTGCGCGCTGCGGCAAACGTCCCATAGGTGCCGAATACCGGCAGCTTCCCTTCCCTCGCCAGTCCCGCGGCCGCCGCCGTTGCCGACTGCTCGGCGATGCCCATGCTGATCCAGCGGTCCTTGCGTTCCGGCTTGCCGGCGCAGAAATCGCTGATCGTGATCGAGCCTGAAATGTCGAGGCCGAGGCATACCACCCGCTCGTCGCCGCCGTTGTGCTGCAGCGATTGGCCGAATCCCTTGCGCGTGGGCTCCATCTTCACCTTCATCAAGGACGCGCTGTTCCACCAGTAATCGCGCGCGAAACTCGGGGTCTTCTCAGCCAGCGTCACCTCCACTTCCTTCTGATATTCAGTCGCTTTTTTTAGCAGTGCATCGTACGCGATCACGTCTTTCAATCCAAGCTCGTCGAGCGCCTTGACCAGCTCGTCGTAGCTCGGAGCCTTGCCGTGCCACCCGGCAATGTTCTCCATAAAGCTGACACCTTTGCCCTTCACCGTGTTGGCGATGATCACCGTAGGCTTGCCGGCAAACGGAATCCCCTTCGCGATCTGCAACGCACCAACGACCTGCGGAAGGTCGTGACCGTCAACCACCAGCACCTCCCAGCCAAAGCTGCGATAGCGCCCTTCCAGTGGCTCGATGTTCATCACGTCCTTCACCCAGCCGTCAATCTGCAGCCGGTTGCGATCGATGATGCCCACCAGATTGTCAAGCTTGAAGTGCGACGCCTCCATGGCCGCTTCCCAGATGTTGCCTTCCTGCTGCTCGCCATCGCCCATGATGCAGAAGACTGTGTGGTCATCATTGTCAAGCTTTCCGGCGATCGCCATGCCCACCGCGATGCTCAGCCCCTGTCCCAACGATCCGCTGGAGACTTCCACGCCCGGCAGCTTGAGCCGGTGCGGATGCCCCTGGAATGGCGAATAAAGTTTGCGCAGGGTAACGATGTCTTCGATGGGGAAATAGCCCGCGAATCCCAGGCCGAGATACAGCGCCGGCGCCTTGTGCCCGGCCGACCAGATAATACGGTCGCGTCCGGCCCAGTCCGGATTGCTGGGATCGTGATTGGCGATCTTCAGGTATAGCGCCGCCGCGATTTCCATCATGGACAACGTGCCTCCGGAGTGGCCGGAGCCGGCAGCGCACAGCGCCACCAGGTCGTAGCCGCGCATCAAGCGCGCGGCCTGCTCAAGTTCTTCGATGGAGAACTCCCGAACAACTTCTTTGGAAGAGGAGTTAACGATAGGCACGGACGAATCCTTTGTGCGGGTCAGGTCAAGCCTGGTGGCGCACGCCTTCCGGCGCGCACGAAAGTCAATTTCATAAGAGCCGGCTCTCGGCGCCGCTTGGCTATGCACGCCTGAAGGCGTGCTCCACCCAGCCTCGGATACAGCAAACCCAGAGCTGCACTACACCCGGGCGAGGCCGTGCCAATCCCGCGATTTTATGGGGCCCCAGATAACCGTTAAGGCTAGGCGGGAAAAAACATTGGGTCTGTGAGCCACATCACCAGCGGTTGTGATGTGGAATCAAGTATGGTGACTCAATGGCTTCTTGCATTTGTCATCTCGACCGGAGCGCACCGGAGCGGAGGGATCCGCGGTTCCAATGCGGAATCACACTATCGAAGCCCATTCGCGCGGTAGCTGGCGCGCAATTCGGCAACGATATCAGCCGCCGCCTGGCGCGCTGTTTCCAGCTTGTCGGGTGGAAACGAAATGGCGCCGACGCGCGCGTGGCCCCCGCCGCCATAGCGCTCACATATCTTCGCCAGATTCTCGAAGTGGGTAAGCTGCGCCCAGGGGTTCGAGCCCACTGAGACCTTCGTGCGGAAGTTGCTCTTGCTGAGTCCCACGGAGTAGGCGCACGCAGGATGCAGGTAGTACGGAATGAATTTGTTATAGCCTTCCAGCTCGTAACCAGTTACGTCGAAGTAAATAGTTCCATCCTTACACTCGCTGCGCTCGCGCAGTATTTCGATCGAACGGCGGTGCCGTTCCAATAGCGGCGGGATGAGCTTGGCGATCGCGGGATCGCCCATAATCTCGGCCAGCGACTCATAAGCAAGGCGGGGAATCAAGCTGGGGATAAGCCCGGGATCCTGATTGGCCTCAACCAGCATAGTCAACTGAGTGGCCGGCTCCTTCATTTCGACCGCCGTCTGCGCACTGTCGTAGAGCGCCCCGTCAATGATGTCGGCCCACTCAATCAATTCCGTCACCGGCGCAGGGTTGAAGCCGAAGCGCTGCTTCGTTACCGTCGCGATAAATTTTGTACAGGAGCGGAAATCGGGGTCGTAGAACTTAGTATTGCTCTGCTCCTGCTCGAAGTGGGAGGCATCCTCAGGCGTGAGAAACGCGCTCTGGTGATGGTCAAACCACCACGTGATGCGCGGCGAAGACGAGTATTTGAAATCCACGATGGCATTCTCGTCACCGGTGAAGTCGGCCTCGTTGAACAGCGCTCCCGCCCGATGCACCAGTCCCATGTATTCAAACTCGGCATGTTCGCGGATGCGCTCGCGGTAAAAGCGCGTGAACAGCGCCGCCGAGCAGGCCCCGTCGAGACACTTGTCGTGATAGAAAACCCGTATCCTCACAAGCCCTTTCTGATGCCGTATTTTGTCCCTTCAGACAGATGTTCAGGATACCTTGTGCGAAAAGTGAAAAGTAAATAGAAATGACACTTCGGCAGTGGGTATGTCAAGCGGTCGAGGGGGGCGATCCATGGACCTGAATGGCAAGAGAGTGTTTGCGTGTTTCATAATTAGGCCAAACTCCGGTAATTGTCATCACGAGCGGGACTTCAGGCCCGCGAGGGATCTGCTTTTTCGTCACCCACCCAAAAAGCAGATCCCTCGGCCGCTAAAGCGGCCTCGTGATGACAATTCTGTGACAAGGCTTTCTCGTTGTCATTGCTTCAGCCCCGGAGGGATCTGTTTTTCAAACAAGCTCAAACGCACTTCCGTTAACGGAATTCTTGCATCCGACTCGCAATATCTGACGCCTCGGTGTAACAATTAAAGCACCGATGGCCGACAATAAGCCTCCGCAGAAGAAACCCGAATACGACGCAGGGCACGTCCCGATCACCGAAGAGTTCGACAGCGCAAAGCGGACCCTGCCTCCGGCTGCGCCCGTCGCCATCGCATTGGTCGTGGTGGCGATCGTCGTCGGCGTGATCGCCTATCTCAACCGCGCGAAGCCCGTGGCGCAAGGCGGCATTGACACCGTTTACTTCAGCGAGCCGACAGGCATGACCAACGGCATGGTGTTGTTGCAGGTCACGCTGCGCAATGTCGGCAGCAAGACTCTTTACATCAAAGCCATCAAGGCCAACCTGAAGACCGACCAGGAGCTTTCCGACGACGCAGCCTCACCGAGCGACTACGACCGCTACTTCATGGCTTATCCCGACCTCAAGGAGCACAACACGCAGCCGCTGGTAGCCGAGATGAAGATCGCGCCCGGCGCTGAGCAGAAAGGCGCGGTGCTGGTTGCGTTTCCCGTAACGAAGGAGCAGTTCGACGCCCGCAAGGACCTGAACGTGACCATCGAACCCTACGACCAGAATCCGATTGTGCTGCGGGAGAAAGCCGCGCCAGCAAAGTAAGGAGAGTTCGGTGGAAGCGCCGGACTTTCGTCCGGCGACCAGGAGCGACAAGACATACGGGCTTCAGCCCCGGCCCAGACGGACCGAGACAACTGGGCTAAAGCCCTGGTGATAGACA
Organism: Candidatus Korobacteraceae bacterium; assembly: GCA_052147365.1. Lineage (GTDB taxonomy): Bacteria > Acidobacteriota > Terriglobia > Terriglobales > Acidobacteriaceae > Bog-257. The sequence continues at coordinate 5,067 of JBKQKT010000685.1, forward strand.
GCCGTCATTTCGCCGGGCTCAAGCCCGGCGCTTCCACCTGGGGAGATTGCATAAAAAGCTTTACGGCGTGACCGGCGTCGGCGCACCTTTCGGCGTACTCAGATAGCCGCTGATGCTGTTCTTGTCGGCCTTGAACACCACCACCACATACAGCCTGCGGTCGCGTCCGGTGTAGAACTGCAGCGGCTCCAGAATCGTGCGGTCCTTCTTCTCGATGGTCTTGTCGTCAGCGATCACGTTCAGCGTGAACTTGCTCTTCTTGGGGTCAACCTTCTTCAGTTGCAGGCTGATGGTCGAGACCGGCGTGCGCGCGTTCTTCGCGAGCGTGAAATCGTAATAGTTGCGCTCACCCTTGCGCTTCAGCATCTCCAGCTCGCTGGAGTTGTGGGCGATAAGCCCGCTCTGCACGCCCAGGTCGCCCATGGCGTGCTCCAGCTTGGCATTGGTGGCCGCCAGATCGGTCTGCGTCTTCTGGATGTCCGTCTTGGCAGCACCGACTTCGGTTTTGACCCCGCTGACCTCGGTGTTGACCGCGGCGATTTGCTGGCCTTGCTGGCTCTGCGCCGCCGACAGCTTGGCTGCCGATGCCTTCTGCTGGCGCTCCAACTCCGCCGCACGCTGCGCAATCTCGGCCTTGGTCATGCCCACTTCCGTGCTCAGCGCCTGCTTAAATTCCGACGAGGTGGCATGGATGCGGTTGTTGAGCGCGGCTTGCTCGGTTTCCATCGCCTGTTGCTTCTGCTCCATGGCGGTCATCCGCTTGCGCATATCAAACAGCAGATACAACGAAGCGACCACATAGATGACCGCAATCGCCAGCAACACGTACTGCAGAACTCGGCCCTGACCGGAGGCCGCCGGAGCAGGCACCGGTTCAACGGCGGTGCTTTCAGGTTGTTCAAATAACATCAATACTTCCTCTCTGCTTTCAATTCTGGGCGAGCGTGAAAGCTCTGTCAATGTGCGACATGGTGCAGCCTCCACCTTGTAACAACCCGAAATCGCCGATGTTTCTTCTTACTGGTTGTCAAAATCGTGTGCCAGATCGTTGCTGAAAAGTCGTCCACTACAATCAATCTGTGAAGACTTGGGACATTGTCATCATCGGCGGAGGCGTGATCGGACTCTCGCTCGCCTGGCGCTTGCGACAAGCTGGCGTGACCGTACTCGTCGTCGAGAAGGGCGAGCCGGCGCGCGAGGCCACGCATGCTGCCGGAGGCATGATCGCGCATTGCGATCCAAACAATCCGCCTGAGCTGGCCGCCATGATCGCCGCCAGTGCCCGGATGTATCCCGACTTCGTGCGCGAGCTCCGCGACGAAGCCTTCGAGTCGCCCGACCTGCGCGACGCCGGAACCATCGCCTTCTTCGCAGGAAACGAATCGCCCAGCTGCGATGGCGCTCGCTCGCTCGATGATGAAGAGCTATCTCGCCTTGAACCGCTGATTGCGTTTCGCGGGCCGGCATACTTCCTGCCTGAACGCAGCGTGGATCCGCGCAAGCTGGGCAGCGTACTGGAAAAAGCGGGGCGGCGGCGCGGCGTTGACTTCGTCACCGGCTCGCCTGTAACCGAGGTCGCCGTGCTTGGCCGCCGCGCCACCGGGGTGCGTACGGTGAAATCTTTTTACGCTGCGGGCACGGTGGTGAACTGCGCCGGCGCATGGGCTGCATACATTAAACCCTTCGGCGCGCCGACGCGACCAGTGAAGGGCCAAATGCTCTGCGTCATTCCGGCTCCTCCCACTCCAGCAAAGGAAGGTAAGGTGGGGCACCCGAAGCCCGGGCCGCTGATTCAGCACACAATCCGCACGCCTGAAATTTACATCATCCCCCGGAGCGACGGACGCATCGTCCTTGGCGCAACCGTTGAAGAAGCCGGCTTCGACAAGCGCGTGAACCCCGCCACCGTGCAACGCCTGCACCAAGCTGCCGCCAAAGTCGTGCCCGAGATCGCGCACATGCGCATCCACGACGCCTGGGCCGGCTTGCGTCCCGGCTCGCCCGACAGCCTTCCCATCATCGGGGCAACCTCGCAACCCGGGTACTTCGCCGCTACCGGACATTACCGCGACGGCATCCTGCTGGCGCCGATTACCGCGCACTTGATGACGCAACTTCTGACCGGTTGCGAGCCCGATTTCGACCTGACGCCCTTTTCGCCGCTGCGCTTCGTCGAGTCGATCACGGTTTAGAGGATGGGCCCGACGTCGCCGCCGGTTGCTGCTGCACCAGCTTCAGCCTCCGGTTGATGCGCGGCCAGTACTGACGCAGCAGATTGCCACCCGCGTTCCCCAGCATGTCAAATCCAAAGCGGCTGAAGGTGTTTTCGGCGGTCCGGTAGTTATTCGGGTAATATACGTTGGCCAGGCCTTCGGCGCCCATCATGCCCAGCAGTCCCGACCAGTTAAACTCCTGGTCCCCGGAATCCCCGCGCGTAACAAACACGCGGCGTATGGCGTACTTGATGGAGCCGCCCAAGTTAAGGTCATTGCGCACAAAAAAGCGCGGGTCTTGGTGCAGCGCGGACGCCAGCAGGAAGGTCCCCAGTATCTGCGAGGACGATCTTCGCGCCATCGCCGCTCCCAGCCGCCTGCCGTAACCCCCAATGGCCTCGCCGTAGTCGACTGGTTGCTCGTGCACCTGGTTTACACCAGCGCTCAAGTTGGCCGCAACGAAGGCGCTGAGCGAAACGCTGTTGTTCACGGCGAGCTTCAACTTCTGCTCCGGAGAGAGAGGGGCGGTGCTGGTGGCGAGATTCGGAAACACAATCGATCCTCGCTGCAGCAGACTGATGAATTCGGCGCTGTTTTGCACCGTGTTCATCATTGCTCCCTGCTTGGCCTCTTGCTGTTGAGTTGTCGAGGGCGCATCCGGCAAGGGCGCAGACTGGCCTTGTTGCTGGGCGCTACTTCTCAGGCCCAGCAGATGCATCGCCAGGGCGAGTGCAAGAGCCAGACGCAGCTCCGGCAGCACTCGTACCGCGGGTAATTGCGGAATGTTCCTTCCTTTGCGGACGGTCGTCACAATAGCGCACAGCATTGGTTGGCTCGGCCCCCACCCAGAAGAAGTGACGCGTCGCGGTGGCTCTAGTGTAGTCGAGATGCGGCCCTTCGGCCAATATGGAAGTTACATGGAACATGCTATCGGAAGGGAGACGAGGCCGCCTCCCTCTTTGGTGTGAATGGCGATACGATGGGCCCGTGAAGTCTAATCCGCCGGCAGGAGGAACACAATGATTGCGGTACTGCTTGGAGCGATTCTGCTGGTTATTTTCTGCGGTGGGATATTCTTGTATCAAGCGCTCGTGGCGATAAGAAAGTTGCTCGAAGAGATTAACGGGAAACTGCCGTCATCCCCATTACTTACCAGGCTGCTGTCATTTGGCAGTGATTAGCGAGCTTGAGTCCGATTCGCTATTTCTGCTATTCGGTGATGGCCAACGCTTTCAACGCCCCTTTGTTGCGGATCAGTAGTGTCGAGCCTCTGCTCTGCAAGATCTGTCGCCGTTTGAGATCGGCAAACAGTCGGGTCACAGTCTCCCGCGAGGTGTTGATCATCTGCGCAATTTCTTCGTGGGTAAATGGCAGCTTCAGGCGCGACTCGGCTTTGGTGGCGTCGCCGTTCTTGGCGCTCCATTCCAGCAGCAATTTGGCCAGCTTCTCCACAGCGGAGTGAGATAGCCCAAGGTCGCGAATCTGGTGGCAAGCCGAATTGTATTTCGCGCTCAGCTGCTCGGCGACGCGGAAGCAGGCGTCGCTGTGCTCCTTCAGAAAGCGGAGAAAATCTTCACGCTTTACAAAGTTGACCTGGCACGGGACCGTGGTTTCAGCCGTCAGTTCGTAAGGCTTGCCGCTCACCGTGGCACTCAGGCCCAGAACCTCTCCCGGTTCTGAGACTTGCAGGATCAGGGTCTTGCCCTCGGTCGAGCAGATGGACATCCTTACCCGCCCCTTACACAAGACGAAAATTCCCCGTGGCGACTGGCCCTCGACGAACAGGACAGCGCCTTTGGGATAGGCGGTGGCATATTTGATGGATTCGAACGCCCGCAATGCATCTGGCGGCAGATCACAAAGGAGATGTTCTGCCCGCATCTTACAGGACAGGCAGCTTTCTATAATGTCCAGACCGTACGGTGTTAGCACGACGGCTCCCCCGCTACTGACCGTTGCGGCGCATAAGATGAAAAAGCTTCAGATGGGCTGACTTATGTTCAGGGAACCTGAAGAGGAAAAGTAGGATACTACCTCACTTAATACTTTATCGGATAGGCTGAGAACTGTCAATTTATGACTTGTCATCACGAGGAGCGCGCGGGAGCGGAGCAACTGAGCGCGATGAGGGATCTGCTTGTCGTGAACCGCGTTTTCAGAATGCAACAGAACAGCAGATTCCTCGCTGGCCGCCCCACTCATTCCTGTTTTTGGAATGAGTGGGAGTGCGAGTAGCTCGACCGACTCTTGATCCCACACATTCGAAACCCGCGAATGTGTGGGGCACCGACTGCCCGGTCATCCTGGGTAAGACTCACGCCCAAACTGTGAAACATCTGTCTGGCGTTTACGGCGTGATCTCCCACACCGTGCTCCCACCGCCGACGTCTACCCCGGCCGTGGTGCCGTACATGTTCCCGTTGGCGTCAAAGACAACGGCGCCGACCGGCCCTGCGCCCCCGCTGCCCCCAGTGAATTGGTGGTACGGGCTATAGATCCATTGATTACCCGAGGGCGTGAGCTTG
>JBKQKT010000686.1:0-4339 GCA_052147365.1 Candidatus Korobacteraceae bacterium
GAAAGCCCGGATGATAATCACAACCTATAATCAGCATGTTCGGCTCCTTTCCTCCGAGCCCTTTGGTTGGTTTGCGCCTCCAAAGTTTACTCGGGCCTGGGAGCCGACATTGTTATGGAATCATTACACTCATTGACCCCGCGGCGCATTTTTTCCGAATCGCGGGCACTCGGGAAACCAAACTCACGCTGGTCGGCACGAATGTGGTGACGGCCGCAACGCGATTCTGAACCTCAGAGACTAAGGGCTCCAACTCAGCCGGGATCTTGCTCAACGGCGCAGATTGTGAAACCATCAAATGTTGAAACACAAAGGGAAGAAATGATGAAAAAGTTGCTGATCGTAGTCGTCTTTGCCCTTAGCCTGTCGGCCGCGGCTCAATTACCCTTGGGAAGCGTTGGCAATGTTCAACCAACATTGTGTCCAACGGGGTTTGTAACTGGAGCAGCTTGCTCCACGGCAACCGTATCTTGCCCAGATGAACCAGACATCCAAATAACGTTCGGCACCTATGGGAAGCCGACCAACGGAACTGTAATCCTTCTCAATGGGAATGGAGGCACTGTTCCAGCGGGCTCCGGAGTAGCGTCGGCATACAAGAAGGCCGGATTATCATTGATACAGTTCGTTTTCGCGACGTTCTGGGAATATGGTAATGGCAATCTGAAGCAAGCGGCATGTAGACCAGCAACCGTCTTTAATCACTTCTACAATCCTGATGTACCTTACGCAGCGCAGGTAACTAGCGCTGGTTCAGGAGCAATGGGCTATGCGCTGGCTTGGTACGGAATGGCTCATGAATTCAAAAATGTTGAACTACTCGTGGGTCCGGTGTTTTCCAACATAAAATTAGGATGCGAAGTACCAGAAGCGTCTGCGATAACAATTATCCCAACGGATGGAGCTTCATTCACGGATAGCCCGCTGTATGATAACGAATATACATTTCTAACTAAGATATTTGGCGCAGACTGCTTACCGACAACAGACACACCCCCTGCTCATAATGCTTTGTGGGCATCACAGAGTATTATTTCCGCCGGTGCCATCGTGTCATATCCCACAACAAGGTTAGCTGCTTGGGGATGTAATAACGGTTTGAACCCATCGTCCGCTCAGTCGTATCTATTCCTATCTGAAGTGAAAACGCCTTGGACGTTTACGGCGATCACTGACTGTGATGGAGCAGAAGGAGTTGAGTCTGGAAAGACTCCTGATGGGGTAGTGGGACTAACAGCAATTGAAGAAGATATGATCAGTGCCATGACTCCCAAGTAAAAGGGAAGAACGATGCTGAGGTTCACAAAACTCAGCCGCCGGTTTACTGGTCATCGGTCTCGCGCTTTCCTTCACCGGGCTCCTCCTCAAGACCCGGCTGTAGCACGTCAGACTTCCCAGAAGCGCAGGTGGGAACTTGCTGTTTTCTGCCCAGAATACAACTCTTCTCCAAGCCATCGCAGTCATTGCTGAGGTCAATGGGGGGAAACTCCTGGTTACAACAGTAACGCCGCACCTCAGCGGTTTCTGCTGCACAATTATGAAGACATCTGTCTTCTTTCTCGCAAGCAGCGGCTTCATCATCCTAATTTTCTGCATACGATTCGAGGATGAAACAAGGGAGGAACCGATGAAAGTTCTGGTGGTCGAAGCGGAAGATACGGTATTGAAAGCGACTGGCGTTATGCTCAACAAGCTCGGTTATCAAGTTGGCCTGGCGCTAAACTGCGATGAAGCGTTCCGCATTTACTGCGACAACGGACCCCATGACCTTGTTGTCATCGCTCTGAAATTCCTCCGCAGTTCACGCGCCGGGGGTGCCAAATTTATTGATGACCTGCGGCAGAAGAATCCCAAACAAAAGTTCGCGTTTATCACTGCATCGCCGGTTCTGAAAAAACCGTTTTCTCTCCAGGAATTGGACGATTTCATGGGCGCGTTTCGGCGGCCGGCAAGTAGCCGCTTTGAATAGCCTCCAACGGCCCTCTGGGGAACTGAGTCCGATTGAGTGCAGTTTGGGGAGAGGGTAGTGCGAGGGGCAACGAGTGTAATCGCCTGTTATCAACAGTTGACTCGCTGGCGCATAATGCTGGCGTGAAACGGGCGGCTAATTGGAAGAGGCTCGTCATCGCCGTTCTCATAGGAAGCGCTCTCACAGGGACTCTCGCCGTTCTTCAGCATCGATTCAAGGCAGGTTCCATTCCCGACCTGCTCTGCGAAGTGCTATTGCTTCCCGGAGAGTTAATCGCCACGCAGTTCCATGATAGGGGCAATGCAAGCCCGGAATTTCTGTGGCGTTCCCGCAGTGCAACTGCTGTCATATTGAGCGGAATTGCTTGGTGGATTTTGCGTGGCCGTCGTCCTATTTTGAACCGGTCTTTCGATTGATGGTCAATGAGTGTAAACGCCTGTTTTCGTCATCTAACCGGAAACCATTGACGTTGCAGCGGTGTCCTTCTGTATATGCGGGCGGCGTTTTCATTGTTGCTGGCACTTTCCTCAACAACCTGTGCGGCTCAGGCCTCACGATATTTGTCAAGCGTCTGGCAACGCTGGGACGCTTCCGACTTAGTCTGTGTCGGTCTTGCGTCTGCTCCGGTTCGCACTGGCATTACTCGAACGATCGATGGTAGTGATCGTGATCAACTCTCTAGCGAAGTGAAGATCGAAACATGCTTCAAAGGAAACCCGCCTGTCTCATCACCGATCCGGGTTATTGGTTATAGCGAAGTTGCCAGTAAAGATGTTCTCGGGGGGTACGTCTATTCCGGCCCGCCAACGGGATTTGTCCGCAAAGGACGTAACCTGTTTTTTCTTCGGCAAGCCATCAATCCCGCTGAGTTCGAGACAACCGTTCCGATCTACGAGACCGCCATCCGCCTTGCTGACAGCCGTCCCTATTACCCGAACGATATGTCGGCAACAAAAGTTCGGTTCGCGCTTACGCGGGAGTTCGAGGCTGCTCTTGTGAAGTTCGATGGCAACGATGTCAGTGACATTGGCCGCATCTTCGACTTGCTTGGAAAGGTGGAAGGCATTGCCGAGCTCTCATGGTTTTCCAAAAGTGTGGCGCTGCCGATACAACGGGACATCGCCGTCGCCCTCGTAGCGCACGACCAACTCGAATATGAACCCCTCGCCATCTCCTTGCTGATAGATGCCTCGGCGCTGGCATGGAAACGTGAAAACGCCGCTAGTGCGCTTGGCAGACACGGAACAGAGCGTGCGCTACCCTACCTTCGGCAGGTGGCGTCAGCCCCGGCGACAACTGAAGATTTGAAGTCGTTGCATGTTTGGGCGCTTGAGGCATGTCAGCGCCTCGAAGGTCGCCTGACGCAGCGACGATAATGTGTGCGGCCAAGCTGCATAAACGTCGATCATCCACAGTTACCTGTTGAGAAATCCCGATTTCACTCATTGACCCGGATCCGCCAATCGTCGATGAGTGTAATCGCCTCATTGCAACAGTTAAGGGTCTGTTTTCGTACAATGACCCGGAGAAAGCGGCAAAGAGTTGTGCGATTTTGACCCGACCTATAGCCAGCCGCGCCAAGCGTCAGCACGGAATTCGCCTTGATCCCGCCCGTATACCTTATCTGGGGGATGACAGCTCTCCAGGGCCGCGATATGCTTTTTAAGCTCGGGAAGTGTCGCTGCCGGGCCGTGAGATGATCTTGGCCTCCTGGCAGGAAAAGATTGCGCAGAAGAGTCTTTGCTAGCTCATCCGCGCCCCGGTTTCCAATATTAGGATCAGGAGGTAGCCATGAAGCGATTCGTTCTGGCGGTCTTACTAGCCCTGGCCTTACCATCCGCAGCTCTAGCCAATACAGTAACGATTACAAACAACAACGGTACTCTTGTGGCAAGTGCAAGCGGGTTATCCCTGGTGTCTGACATGACCTCGATCTCCGGTGGCTATGGCTCGCCTGGCGGTTCCGATATCGGGACTGTCAGCCTTACTCTGGGGCCTCTGCTGACGGGGAGTCTGCTCACCGGGGGAACTTTCAGCTACGCGTCGAGCACCTTCTCGTTCAGCGTCAATCCAGGGGTGATCTCAAAATTTCCTCAAGGCGGCACGCTCTTTAGCGGCGCATTCACTTTCTGTGCCTGGTGTAATCGCCGCAACAATGGCGGCCTGGGACATGGCCCAGTTAGCTGGACTCTCTTGTCGCCTGGGACCTATATGCTCGAAGGTTACGTTTCGGGCATTTGGAGGGACGGTGAAGGAGGATATGGGCTCGTTGAGGAGGTTTACACCGGTTCGTTTAATGCGAACGGAGTCTTTACGGCGACCAGCGGCCGAGGGGTCTCGCAGGTGACTCCCGAGCCAGCCACTTTCGGA
>JBKQKT010000687.1:0-3738 GCA_052147365.1 Candidatus Korobacteraceae bacterium
TGGCGCGGTACTCAACGACCCGGCTTGGCAGGCCATTACACCGGAGATCGTCTCTCACCGGAACTTTACGGCCGGTATCGCGCTTAACTCCGCGGGATTCAACGTCGCCCGTGCGATTGGCCCGGCGGTCGGCGGATTGGTGATTGCCGTAACCAATTCCGGAATTGCCTTCTTGCTCAATGCGCTCTCGTTTTTTGGTGTCATTTATTTTCTGTATCAGTGGAAGCGGAGGCCCGGCCGAATCTCGCTGCGGGCCGATCACATGTTCAACGCGATGTTCGCCGGGCTCCGTCACATGCGGCGCTCATCCCCTGTAAAGGCGGTCTTGGTTCGCAGCGCCGTGTTCAGCATTTCGGCCAGTGCTTTACCGGCGCTGTTGCCGCTGCTGGCCCATCCCTTCGGATCGCAAGGCTACGGCCTGTTACTCGGTTTCTTTGGAGCCGGCGCGTTGCTGGGAGCAACCCTGATGCCATTCTTCCGCCACGTGATCTCGGCCGACACGCTGGTTGCTGCCTCCACCGCGGTTTTCGCGTTCTGCACCTTCGCGGGCGGCCGCTGGCAGGGCTTTCCCATGTTGTCGCTCATCATGCTGCTTGCCGGTGTGGCCTGGATCCAGATTCTTGCGAGCTTGAACGTCTCAGCCCAAACCATGTGTCCGCCGCACATGCGCGCCCGCGCCATCTCCATGTACCTGCTGGTTCTGCAAGGCGGGCTGGCTGGCGGCGCTGTCTTGTGGGGAGCGGTCGCCGAGCGCTTTGGCATGGCCCGTTCGCTCTCCTACGCGGCCCTGGGCCTGGTAGCAGGCATTGTGGCGACCCTGTGGTTTCGCCTGCATCCCGGGCGCCTGCAGCCATCCGCGGTGGGAATGGATTAGGGAGGGTAGAGCGGCGCTTTAGCGCCGCGTCTCGGCGAGCCTTAAGGAGAGGAGCCGGGCTTTCAGCCCGGGGGCACCTGAGCGGGTTAGGCCTGCTCGGCCAAGCCGGGGAACTCCTCCGCGCGAAATTACGTTAAAATGCTCGAACCCAACGAACTCGAATCGTAATCACCCATTCTCTGTGGAGGCAGTTTCCATGAACAAGCAATTTGCAATGGCAATTCTCGTACTGGCGATTGGCACATCGGGAACAACGATTGCCGCCCACGCCCAATCGGCTACGCAAGCCAACCCTGACATAAAACCGACCTTCGCCATGGTCTTTGACCGCAACCTTACCGGCGTGGAGAAAGAGGTAGTTTCCGCCGCCGAGGCCATGCCGGACGACAAGTTCAACTTCGCACCTACCCAGGGCGAATTCAAAGGCGTACGGACGTTCGCCCTGCAGGTAAAACACATTGCCGTCGCGAACTATGGGCTTGGGGCGGCCATCCTGACTGAGAAGCCGCCGATGGATCTGAAGGGCGAAAACGGGCCCGACAACATCACGTCGAAGGCCGACATTGTAAAGTTCCTGAAAGACTCGTTCGTCTATGCCCACAAGGCGGCCAACAGTGTCACCGACGCCAATGTGCTGGAGAAGGTGCAAAGCCCATTCGGTCCCAATAAGGTCACGCGGCTCAGCCTTTCCGTAATCATGCTTTCCCACCCCTTCGATCACTACGGCCAGATGGTGGTCTACCTGCGCATGAACGGCATCATCCCGCCCGCCAGCCGGGGCGGTGGCATGTAGTCGTCTGAGGAATTAGGTTTTGCAAAGAGAAGGCGCGAGCGTTCGCGCCTTTTTGCTGCGCTGATCAAATTGCCGTGAGATTACGGCGTGATCTCCCAGACGGTACCAACGCCATAGGCCCCGGCCAACTGAGCCGTGCCGTAGAGATTGCCATTCGCGTCGGGTAACACAGTGCCATCCGGACTGTCCCCATCGCCGCCTCCTCTGAAGCTGTAGAGAAAGCTAATGGTCCAACTCCCGTTTGAGGGGGACAACTTGTAAATGAAGCCAGCAGTCTGGTCGTCGCCGTCACCGGGAGCATCGCCGTAGAGATTTCCAGCTGCATCCATGGTCAGGCCGGATTGCGGCGACACATGATCGAAGTCGTAAGCGTACGCCAGACTCCAGTTGTTGTTTGAATACTGTAGCTCGTTAAGCTCGCCCGGGATAAAGATCCCGCCGATACTGTTGAGGCTGGTGGCGACAAAGAGATTGCCATACACATCAAAGACCGGGCTGCCTACAGGCTGTTTCCCGAATCCGGTTTGAAAATCAAACAGCGTATTCTCCGTCCAACCCGATCCGGAAGGCGTCAACTCGTAAACCGTACCGTCTCCCAGGGCGCCCCCCTGCTGGGCAACACCGTACAGATTCCCCTCTGGGTCGAAGATTACTCCTCCTCCAGGATCCCATCCATCGTTGCCTCGGGTGAAGGTGTAGAGAACCGATTCAGTCCACTCTCCATTCGAGGGTGCCAGCTTATAGACAACCCCGTTATCCCGTATGGTCGTACCGTACAGGCTGCCCGCCTGGTCGAACATGAGGTCAGCCATTCCCGGACTTCCGCCGTCACTGCCCCCCGTAAATCGATAGAGCACGGTTTCCGTCCACGGGCAGAGTGCGGTTGTGCAAGCTCTCGATGGCGGTCTTAAGTTGAAAACCGTACCGCAGCCTAGGTTGTTGTAGCATCCCGAAATTCCTCCGGTGAATGTCGTGCCGTAGAGAGTACCGTCTGATCCGAAGACGACTCTCGCTAGGGGGTAGGCTCCGTCCGTGCCTCCCTGGAACGTGTACAGCGGGGTATAGACCCAGCCTGAACCCTTGCGAGTCAGCTTGAAGACCGTGCCACAGCCGGGCTGCAAACCGCATCCTCCTCCCAATGCAGTTGTTCCATAGAGGTTTCCAGCTTTGTCCATCGTCAAGCCGGCATAGGGCTGCCCCCGTCCTGTCCACCGGTAAAGGTGTGAAGGACGGTGAACGTTTGCGCCTGCGTCGCGGTGACGGTAGAGATTATAAACATCGTAGCCAACGCAGCCGCCGTGATGAAGTTGACTTTCAATAGAAAATGGATCAACCGCACAGGTTGGGTCATGGAGGCCCTCCTTTTCAGGAAGTGGGCATGTTTCGTAAGCTTACTCCGCCGGTGATCGGCCTGCCATATCACATTGAGGCGTGAGCTGCACACTTGCGCTTGGTTGGCTGGGCGCGTTATGAGTAGGGTGCGAGGTCGGGGTGGTTGTGTCTTCGCCGGCCGCACCCAGTGTGCGGCCCTGGAAGCTCTTTGAAAAGTAGCCGTCAACCTCCAGCTGCCCCAGTCCTTTTGGGGGCGGACTGCGTGCATTCCGTCGCGGAGGATGCTGTCATGTTAACATGACTTCAAGAAGTCAAGTAGTCATCGAAGACACCGATTCTTGTCCAACTTTCGCATGTAAGTCGATTAGAATCTATTGAGTACGAATAAGTCGTTTGGAATCTATTGAGTGCAGACATTTCTCGCTAAGTCGTTGATTCTACAAAGCCGTAGGGAGGGGAGTGGAACCGCTCAGGCGAGAGCTTGATTCTGCATCCCGGCGTAGAATCACTGCTGCGATTACCTCGGTAGCAGGTGCGCGGTCATGCTTGCTCAGCGCCCGCGGCCTGCGTCGCAAAATCGTCCACCTCGACGCCCATGTGTCGCAGGTGGTCCAGCATGTGATGGATGTAATCGTCGAAGACGAATTGCAGTGTCAACGGCGCCGAATCCGCTATGGTCAACGTCCGCGACCAGCCTGAGTCAGGCACGGCCTCCGCAGCAGCCAGCAGTTGGCGGTTG
>JBKQKT010000688.1:0-4681 GCA_052147365.1 Candidatus Korobacteraceae bacterium
CAGATATCTTTGCCGCCGACCTTAACCTGACGAGCTTCGCGGCGTAGACGCAGGCCGCTGCAGTCGGAGCACACCGAATAGCCGCGATAGCGGCTGATAAAGACCCTCACATGGAGCTTGTACTTCTTGCGCTCCAGGTGCTCGAAGAATCCGCGCACGCCCCAGAACTTGCCGTCGCCGTTGATGATGAAGTTCTGCTGGTCGGCTGCGAGGTCTTGCCAGGGAACATCGAGCGGAATGCCAGCAGCACGCGCATAGCGGCGCATCTCAGTCGCCAGCGGCCGGTATTTCGGCTTCGTCCAAGGTTCAATCGCTCCCTCGGCGAGCGTTAGCGACTTATTGGGGATGACGAGATTCAGATCGAAGTCAATCGTATTGCCGAAACCCTGGCAGCGCGGGCACGCGCCGAAAGGATTGTTGAAAGAAAACAACCGCGGCTCAGGCTCTTCGTAACGGATGTTGCACTGCTTGCATTCAAACCGTTGCGAGAAGCGCAGGCGCTGCGGCTCTTCTCCATCGCGCGGTGCGGTCTCGAACAAGACTTCTCCCGCCTCGCGGTAGGCCTGTTCAACCGCATCAACAATGCGAGCACGCACATCGGGTGACACCGAGATGCGGTCAACCAGCACGAACACGGGCTCCGCGAAGTTCAGGTCGAGCAGCGACTCGGGCGTGGAGAATTCGAAGACCTGCCCGCCCTGATACAACCGGTTGAAGCCGCGCTTGCGCAGCTCAAACAAACGCTCCTTCAGCAGGGAAGTGTCGGCCGGCTTCGGCGCTGACTTTTTCGTGGTTCGCCGGCCTTTTTTCTTCTCCGGCTGCGATGGCGGCGGAGGCGGTTGCACTGGGAAGAAGACCTGCACTCGCGTCCCTTCGCCAAGCGCGAGAACGCGATCGGCGACTTCATCAACCGTGTCTTTCTTCACTTCGGCGCCACAGTTCAAGCAGTAGGTGCGGCCCACGCGCGCATAAAGCAGACGCAGGTAGTCGTAAATTTCAGTGGCCGTGGCGACAGTGGAGCGCGGATTGCGCGTCGTGTTCTTCTGGCGAATCGCTACGGCTGGCGCGATCCCGTCGATGACATCCACGTCGGGCTTTTCAATGCGTTCCAGGAACTGGCGCGCATAGGCCGACAGCGATTCGACGTAGCGCCGCTGGCCTTCGGCGTAGATGGTGTCGAACGCGAGCGACGACTTACCCGAACCAGAGACGCCCGTCACCACCGTCAAGTTGTTGTGGGGGATCTCGAAGTCAATGTTCTTCAGATTGTGGACGCGTGCTCCGCGTACGATGATGCTCTCGTTTGACATGGCCCAGGAAACTGGCGGCAGCCCGGCCGCGCAGCGCACCCCATGCGTCCGGCCTACAGATTGCTTCAACAACAGCTGCCGAAACTTTCGATTATAACCGTTTGCCGGCGACGCTGCCGGGGCGCTGGCGAACATCCCGTAAACAAAGGCGAAAAGCGCGGGAACCAAGGCGACAGCGCCAAAAGTCCACAGGAAATTGATCGCGTGGTGAGAGAAAAAGCAAATCGAAGAGAAGCAATTCATAACTATCCTCGGCTGGTTATGTCACCAAGGTGGCGACGCCCAACTCTGCTTTTATGCTAGGCACATGGCACAAAGGAATGCAAGCAAAATCGTAATTAGGAACGAAATTATTTCCCGAAACGGGAAACACTCACCGTGCGAAGTACAGCAGGGCGAAGATGTAAATCCATAGCGCACCCATGAAGTGCCAATACCATGCGGTGACGTCGATCACGATGCGACGCGTTTCCGGGGGGCGGTGCAGCCAGGTAGTAACTCCAGCGTAGAGCAACGCCAAGATACCGCCGAGGAGATGGACAGCGTGAACTCCTGTCAGGATGAAGAAGAAGGAGCTACTTGAATTAGTGGCGAAGGTGACATTGGCGTGCTGTAGGTCGTGCCAGGCATACGCTTGTCCGGCGAGGAAACCTACCCCTAAAACAACGGTTGCCCACACCCACGGTAATGCCCGGCTGATGTTGACCCGAATCCCGGGAATATCAACGATAGGGGCAAGAGCTACGTCTTCAGCGGCCCGACGGCGAGCGATCTCCAGGGTGAAGCTACTCAGCAACAGAATGAAAGTATCAAATAACAGAATCTTAACTGGCAGTGTCAGGGGCGCCCAGTTGCTGACGTAGCCATTGCGTGCAGGGTCCCAGACGGCTCCAGCCTTGCGTACAACGTAGGCCGTGGTGAAGGAGACAAAGAGCATTACCACCGACGATAACGCAAGCATTACCCCAAGCCGGTAACGACGCACTCTTTCCCGATAGCTGGGCCGCTCGTCACCATCGCGACCGCCTTCGCCGCCCCAACCGCCCGGCCAGCGGGCCGTGGGACCGCGGCCGCCGCTCCCTCGCGCCGTCCGCGGTGTTCGAATACTGATTCCTCGGCTCATCTTGCGTGTCAGCCAGCGCCCTCGCGCAGCAGAATGTTTGCAGAGAATACTCAGGCGATGCGGCTCACCCCTCGCGCTTTGGCGCCTCACCCTGCCACATTATGATGCGCGATCGCACAAGAACTCAACTTGTGCGTGAGGATATTTTCGCAACCCGCAAGGCGGGAAAGTGCTTCTGACTTACAATTTGGCCGTGACAGATTGAATTCATGAAGCGGAAGCTCATCATAGCGGTCCTGGTTCTCGGCCTCTTATACCTCGGCGATTTCCTTTCCCTTCGCCTGCGCGTTCCGCCCCGTGACACCTTCGGCAGCGTGACCGTGCACACGTACTACTCTGTCAAGCTGAAGAGCGGTAAGACCGAATACGATTACGCCGGTGACCACGACGTAACCTGCACGAATTCCGTGCTTCCTCAATTCGGGACGAGGCCATGCTGGTACGCCCGCCGCCATACCGACGAGCAGATCAACATCGATTCCGGCAATCCGAATAATCCAAGGCTGTTTTGAAGAAGCCGCTGTTCGCTGTTCGCTTTTCACCAACCCAATCACATTGTCATCCCGAGCGGAGTGGGGACGTCGCAGGCGACCGCATGCAACCGAGGGATCTACGGTTACGCCCAACCCGCTGACCGCAGATCCCTCGACTCGGACTGAAGTCCTCGCTCGGGATGACAAAATCGAAGCGAATGGCGAACAGCGGCAACCCCGTACTTGCATTTTCCACCGTCTCTCGTTCATCTTCAGTACATGCCCCGCCACGAGCGAGTTCAAGGTCACGAAGTCAAGAAGCAGCAGTTCACCAACAATTGCTTTGGTTGCGGCCCCGGCAACGAAACCGGACTGCGGCTGAAGTTTGTGCTCGACAAGAAACACCAGCGCTTCGTCTGCCGTTTCCGTTTGCAGCGCCGCTTTGTCGGCCCACCCGCGCATGCGCATGGCGGAATTATCGCCACCATTCTCGACGAGGCGATGGGAAAGGTCAGCAAGCTGCACAACCTGATTGCACTCACCAGCAGAATGGAGATCACGTACTTGAAGCCGGTGCCGCTGTTCAAGCCGTTGATTGTCGAAGGCTGGGAGACCGGCGTTCGTGGCCGCGAACATTATCGCGCCGCCGAGATTCGCAATCGCGACGGCGAGGTGCTCGCCAACGGCAAGGCCGTGTTTATCGAAATTGACGCCCACCGGATGTTCGCCAAATATTTGAAGAAGAAGCACAGCGACGCGACGTAGCGACGCGCAATGCATTACCCGGATTTTTCATCAAGGCAACAAACACTGAATTGTCATCCCGAGCGAGAGCCGCGCTAAAACCGCATTTAGGCCTGCTTTGGCTGGATGCGTTGCGCGGCTCGAGTCGAGGGACCTGCATTTCGCCGCGAATTCCTTTCGTCTCCCGAGAAAACCGCAGATCCTTCGACTTCGCGCCCGCCCGACCCCTCGACAAGCTCAGGGCAGCCTCCGCAAGACCAGCGGGTCGGCGAAATGCGCGGGCGCTCCGCTCAGGATGACAGTATCAGGGTATGTCGCCATGACGAATAATCCCCGTTTAGACGCCCGCCACCGCGCTTCTTCGCTCCATTAGTACAATGTCGCGCCATACGCCGTTCATGCAGCCAAGCCGCTCGCGACGGCCTACAACCCGAAATCCTGCTTGCTGGTGCAGGCTGATGCTGACTTGGTTTTCCGGGAAGATCCCAGCTTGCAGCATCCAGATGGCGTTCTGCTCCGAAGCATCCACCAGAGCGCCCAACAATCGCTTTCCCACACCGCGGCCGCGTGCATCTTCGGCAATGTAGATGCTCACCTCGGCAACTCCTCCGTAAACGCACCGGCTGGAAACCGGACTCAGCGCGGCCCAGCCCACAATCTTGTCGTCGATGCGCGCCAGCAGCCGGCACGACGGCAGATGTCTTTCGTCCCACTGTTTCCAGCCGGGAACCGATTGTTCAAACGTGGCATTACCGGTCGCGATGCCTTGCAGGTAAATTTCGCGGACCGCCAGCCAATCCTGTTCGCTCATCGTCGCTATTTCACAGCTCTGCGTGTCACCCATCATCCTGAAGTGTAGAACAGCATCATCCCACAGGGGCACGGGGTTACGCGGCCGAGCCGCACAGAGTAAAATGAAGGGTTCCGCACGGAGAACCCTTATGTCCGACAACAACGGCAGTAATGCCAGCTTGCGCCTGAAGACTGGCCTGGCCGAGATGCTCAAGGGCGGCGTCATCATGGACGTGATG
>JBKQKT010000689.1:0-5791 GCA_052147365.1 Candidatus Korobacteraceae bacterium
CGCTTCTTTCAGGCCCCGCCTCACGGCGGGTGTTATTTCACCCTTGCGCTTCGCTATGACTTCACCTCCATCAGGTTGTCAAAGGGACTTTCACCCTCAAGCTGTCGAACATGCTCGGCACACCAAAGAAAAAGCCTCTGCAGTGCAGAGGCTTTTCCGCGAACCAGATGTACAAGTCAAACTTACGCGACTTTCACGAAAATGATCACCAGCGTGAACAACACCAGCGATTCGATGAAGGCCAAGCCCAGAATGAGCGCTACCTGAATGCCAGCGCGGGCGGCCGGATTGCGTCCGAGCGCTTCGCAGGCCGCCGATGCGGCACGCCCCTGGCCTTGCGCCGCCAAACCGGATGCGATCGCTATGGCGAAACCAGAAGTGATTGCGACCCAGTTAGTACCGCCAGCTCCAGCGGCGCCTGTCTGCGCAAAGGCCGGCACGGCCAGAAAAGAGAACATCATCATCACAAACAACACCATCATAATCTTCCGCATTCGTTTCTCCTTAATATGAATTGCCGCCAGTGGGTGGTTGACGTCGTACTAAGTAAGCCAACGCCCTCACGCTGAACGGCAGGTTTGTCAGGTACCAGGTGTCAGGTCTTGGAAGAATCATGCAGTTGATTTTCCTAAGACCTGACACCTAAGACCTGAGACCCTCTTCAGTTTTAGTGCTCATGTGCTGTCGCCTCTCCCAGATAAACGCAGGCCAGCAGCACAAAAATGTAGGTCTGAATGAATGACACGCCTATATGCAGCCCCTCGAATACAACCGGTAGACCCAGTGGCAGCAGCGAGAAAAATACCAAAGTGACCATCTCGCCGGCGAACATATTCGCGAAAAGACGTACGGTGAGCGACAAGACGCGCGCGGCGTGACTGAAAAGCTCGATCGGGAACAACAGTATCGGCAAAAGCACACGAACTGCCAATGGCATGCCCTCTTGCGGTCCGATGAAATGCTTCAAGTATCCGATTGGCCCATTCGCACGGAGACCCTGGACGTGGTAGTAAAACCAGGTGAGCAGCGCGCAACCGAGCGGCACGATCGGCACTGCTGTGGGCGACTCCAGGCCCGGGATGAGTCCAATCAAATTGCAGGTCAGGATAAATAGCCCCAGCGCGGTCAGATAAGAGACGAACTTTTCGGGATGATACGAGATTGTCTCGCTGGCCAGCCCACTGACGAAGCCGTGAATACCCTCGATGGTGTGCTGCAAGCCACCCGGACGCTCCACCGAAAGTCGCAAACGCACGGCAACAAAAAATGTCGTGAGCAGCAAGACCACGAGCAGTTCCATGGCAAAGCTGTCAGAAATGGGAGCCGCAGGATGTTTGGGATGGATATGAAGCGCCTGCAACAACGCCAACACTTGCGCGCCGAACAGACGATTTAGAAATGCTGTAAAAACCAGTTGATTCATTTTCAGATTTTGCTGCTCATCCGGAATTTGGCATCCCATCGCAGTGAGGGATGACAATATCTTCCCACCGGCTTACTCTGGGCGCCGGAAAGCCGCGTACCCTTCGCAAACCGCCTCTATCATCAGGGCCCCTGCGGGCACACATAATCCCCACAGAAAGCCGCGAAACGCCAATGAAGAACCTTTGAATATAGCATAGGCCACGGCCGCGACCAACCCGTATCGCACCACAAAGCGCAGGATGATCGAACCACCTCTCTCCCGGCTGTTCCGGTTGACAATACGATCGGTCAGGCTCTCCACGCCGCGCGTCAACGAATGAAAATTAACATAGGAAATGGCTGCTCCGAAGACAAATCCGATTGATCCCGACCAGTGGTAAAACCAGAGTACGGGCCCGAGAAGCAGGATACTAACCACAATCATGTTGCGCAGGACGCGAGGAATGATGCGGTTGTGGATCAGGGTCTCGTCACGGGCAAGACCGTCACGGGAAACATCGCCATAGGAAAGACCGTCACGGGGCAGTCCATCGCGACTTTCCGGCGGCGTGATTCGACCGTGGCCGTCGCCGGGGTCATTGTCATTCTCGGTATCATTCATTTTTCATCTTTATTGGCGGCCATTGCCATGCGGATCATCTGCCAGAATCCAACCACGGCGCCAAATAGAAGCCCCACGAGATAAAACCATTTCGTATGCAACCAGTAATCAGCCAGCTTGCCCAAAAAGAAGCCAAGCAGGATTGCTGCCGGAATAATAAATCCCATCTCGGAATAACGGGCGACGGAGACGAATGGATCCTTCTTATCGGGAGGCGTGGGGCGTTCGGGCATGTGCAAGAATTGTAAATCAGACTCGTAGCTACGAGCGCCGAGCTACGCCCCTCGATCTACGAGCACCCGGAGCCTACCAGGCATGCCGCGGCTTTGTTTGCACGAAGCTCGTTGTTCTGGCTCGCAGCTCGCGCCTCACTTCAACATTGCCGCCACGTGCGGCGATTGCGCAATCCCGAGCGACCAGTTGACGCCGCGAATGAACGGCTCCGGATAAATTCCGATGACGATTGTTGCCAGCGCCGTCACCGCCAGTGCGCAACGCATTCCGAGGCTGATGGGCAGTCGATCCGTCTCCATGGGCGCGCGGATCAGCATGGCATTCGCAATCTTCAAGTAGTAATAAAGTCCGAATAGCGAGTAGAGCACTCCTAGTGACGCTAGCCCATAGTGTCCGCTTTCGATCAGGCTAAGGAAGATGTAGTACTTGCCCAGGAATCCGGCCGCAGGCGGAATGCCGGCGAGTGAAAGCAGGAACAGCAGCATGAGCACGGCTTCAACCGGAGCACGCTGGTAGAGTCCAGCCATGTCATCAAGTTCGTCGCCAATTACATTGCGCTGCCGTAATGACGCGATTACGGCGAAGACCCCGAGGTTCATGAAGGTATAGACCAGCAGGTAGATCAGGATGCCCTTGAAGCCGTCCAGAAAACCGGGGCTGCCGATCTGCGACGTTCCCATGGCCACAAACGCCAGAAGCATGTAACCGACGTGCGCAATCGAGGAGTACGCCAGAAGGCGTTTGGTGTTGGTCTGCGTAAGAGCGGCGAAGTTTCCGCCAGTCATGGTTGCAATGGCGATGACCACAATTACTGGAATATAAACCGAGCGTAACGGAAACAAGCCAAACAACAGAATGCGCAGCAACATCGCCCATGCCGCAGCTTTCACGGCCACAGACATGAAACCGGCGATGCTGGTGGGTGCGCCTTCATAAGCATCCGGCGCCCACTGATGAAAGGGGACAGCAGCAATCTTGAAGAGCAATCCGGTCATGGTCGTGAGCAGCGCAATCACGATCACAGGATTGTGCGGATTCTGCGCCGAAACTGCGCGCGCAATCACGCCGAGATTCGTGCTGCCGGAAAGGCCATAGAACAAGGAAAGACCGTAGGCAAAAATGCCTGATGAAAACGCTCCGAGCAGCAGATACTTCAAAGCAGCTTCATTGGAACGCCGGTCGCGGCGCAGGAAACCGACAAGAATGTAACTGGAAATCGCCATCAACTCGAGACCGATGTAGATCAGCACGACGTCGATTCCCGCCGCCATGCACATCATGCCCACCACGGAAAGAAGCAGCAAAGCGTAGTATTCGCCGTGGTGCTCCTCTTCCACCTCGAGATAGTGCACCGACCCCAGGATGGCGATCGCTGTTCCTGCCAGAAACAGGTACCAGAAATAGATCGCGAAACGGTCGACTAACAGCGAGTTATAGAAGCCGACCAGTCCTCGCGGCGGCAACATCAACTGGAGTTGCCATACGCAGACAGCGGCGAACACTACGCCGGCGAAGGCGCCCGCCGCATTGATCCATTTCCATTCTCGCGGAACCATCAGGTCAATGAGCAGAATACCGAGCGCAAAAATGGTGAGCTCCACCATCGGCAACATCAACCGGTAATCAGTTGGCGAGAGGCCCAGCACCTAGTTGCTCACTTTCGGTCGGGCAGTTCTGGAGTTCGTCTGATAACCCGGTTTTGGGTAGGCCACGGCTTCAGCCGTGCCGCTGGAAGCACCAACCAGCGCGGGCTTCAGCTCCCGAGGCTCAGCCTGCGCGTTCACCGGCACGTTAGGGTTCGAGTTGCTATGAATCGTCTGCACAATCTGGTTAACCGGTTGTTCGAGGATCTGAAAAAACGGCTTGGGATAGAGGCCGATCCATAACGCCATGATGATCAGCGGCACAAACGTCAGGATCTCCCGCGGCGTCAGATCGTGAAGCTTTTCGTTCTTGGGATTCGTTACCGTCCCGAAGAAGACACGCTGATAGAGCCAGAGCAAGTAAGCCGCAGCCAGCACCACACCTGGAGCGGCCCACGCTGCCCATCTCCAGTTGGCGGTGAACGCTCCCTGCAGAATCGTGAACTCGCCGACAAAGCCGTTCAGCAGTGGCAATCCCATCGACGAAAGGAACATGATCATCGTGATGGTTGCGTAGAGCGGCATCACATTCGAGATTCCGCCATACTCCGCGATCTCGCGCGTGTGCCGGCGTTCATACAAAATGCCGACAATCAAGAAGAGTGCGCCGGTCGAGATGCCGTGATTGATCTGCTGGAGCACCGAACCGGTTAATCCCGCCGAATTGAGCGCAAAGATCCCCAGCGTGCAGAAGCCCAAGTGACTGACGGACGAATAGGCCACCAGTTTCTTCATGTCCTTCTGCATGAGCGAAACCAGAGCGCCGTAGATGATGCCAACGAGCGACAGCCCGATCACCCAGCTTTGCACTTTTGGATGCGAGACGACCGCGGGAAAAAATGGCAGCGAGAAGCGCACGAATCCGTACGTTCCCATCTTCAGCAAAACACCCGCCAAGATGACCGAGCCGGCGGTCGGCGCTTCCACGTGGGCATCCGGCAGCCAGGTGTGGAAGGGGAACATCGGCACCTTGATGGCGAACCCGATGAAGAAAGCTACGAACAGCCAGATCGCCGTGTTGAATGGAATCATTGGCGCGGTTTTGTAAAGCTCTGGAATGCTGAACGTGAAAACGCCTGTAATCGTGTGGTGATGGAAGTACAGGAACAGAATGCCCAACAGCATCAGTACGGAACCCATCAGCGTATAGAGGAAGAACTTGATGGCCGCATAAAGCTTGCGCGGCCCACCCCAGATGCCAATCAGCAGGTACATCGGCACCAGCATCGCTTCCCAGAAAACGAAAAAGAGAAAGAAGTCGAGCGCCATGAAGACGCCGAGCATTCCCGTCTGCAACACCAGGAACCAGACATAATATTCTTTGACGCGGGTCTCGATGGCGGTCCATGAAGAGAGAATGGAGATCCACCCGAGGAGCGTAGTGAGCATGATCAGCAGAAACGAAATACCGTCGATGCCGAGGTCGTAACCCGCACCAATCGAGGGGACCCAGTTGTTCGGTGTGCCTTCGAGGAATTTGAAGCCCGGCTGAAAACGCAGCGCCCAGAACATCGGCACCAGCGGCAGCGAGATCAGGAAACCGCCCAGCGCGAAAATGTTCGCAATCCAGCGAATCGCGTCTTTGTTCTCCTTGGGGACGAACAAAAGAAAGAGCGCGCCGAGGAGTGGCGTGAAGAGGATGATCGATAGTATGTGATTCTGCATAAGAAAATCTCAGCTACGAGCCGCGAGCTTCGAGCAACCCATTTACCGCATAGCGCAAGCCCGATTGCAGCCCGAAGCTCGCAGCTCGCAGCTCACTTCCATACGTAATACACGCCAAATCCAAGCAGTCCCGCGACCATGACCAGCGCATACCACTGCACCAGTCCCCATTCAAAGAGGCGCGCCGGATAGGAAATCATTCGCGCCAGAACGGCGGGGCCAT
>JBKQKT010000690.1:0-18061 GCA_052147365.1 Candidatus Korobacteraceae bacterium
AGTTCGGACTACCCGCCGGCCTCGACCTCTCGCAGCCGCCGCACGTGCTCTTTCCTCCGGCCGCGCCAACGTGGCCCTCAGCTACGGTACCGCGGGAAGCGCCCAGCCCGTGGTCTATAGCGATCCACCGCCAGCCAAGCCCCATTGGACCAAGGAAGCTATCGAGCTGGAGGAACTGGACAAGCGGCGGGGATATATGCCCGAGAAAAGTTACAACCAGGAGTTCTCCAAGATCCAAACACGCATCGAGAACCAGGTGAAAACCGAAATGCGCAAGGAGCGGGAAGCCGAATGGCAGGCCGAGGCCGACCGCCGCAACGCCCTTGAGGAAAAGAAAACGCAAATGTACCGCGAAATGGATGAAGGGCAGCGCCGCGCCTATCACGTGGGCGTGTTGTCCGGCATTGAAACTGGAAGGCGCGACGCGGAAGAGGAGGCGCGGAACAGGAAGCCGCCGAAGGCCGCAGTTGATAGTTCGCGGATCGTGGGCATGGGGAGCGTGGATAGCCGTTAGTGGCTAGTGGATAGTGAATAGAAAGAACTGGTGGCCGATGGGCGAGGTGTGCCCACGCAATGGCCGAACTCTGTGCTAAGACGTGGAAACTTGAGCACAAGGTGTGAATGATTCAATGACGAATGCATCCAGGCCGGCGAAGATAGTTCAGCAGCATAGATGCTTGACCCATTTCTATCCACTATCCACTACTCACTATCCACTAGGAGGATCTAACCCCTTTCCATTCAGGAGCTTACCAATAACCCATTGGCGCTTAAGAACTTGCCGGGACGATCTCGCTAACCCGATGATTCTAAAGAACCGCGGTGAACTTGAAACTCGAAACTGGAAACTCGAAACTGATTCGAGACTGCCAGCTATAATCGTGGATTCGCACCAGGAGGCAAATGCCCGTGGCAGACGCGGAGATTGGCATTATCGGCGGTAGCGGTCTCTACTCCATGCCCGGTCTGACGGACATCCGCGAGGTGTCGTTGCAGACGCCCTTCGGCGCGCCTTCTGACGCCTACGTGCTGGGTACTCTAGCTGGCCGCAAGGTCGCCTTTCTCGCCCGCCATGGCCGCGGACATCGGTTCATGCCCACTGAGCTGAACTATCGCGCCAACATCCACGGCATGAAGCAGCTCGGGGTTGAACGTGTCATTTCGTTGTCGGCCGTCGGCTCGCTGAAGGAGGAGCATCGTCCGCTGGATTTCGTCATTCCTGACCAGTTCGTCGATCGCACACGTCACCGTGTGGACACCTTCTTCGGCGATGGGCTGGTGGTACACGTGGGGCTGGGTCATCCGATTTGTGACGAGGCAGCTCCAGTGCTTGCCGAGGCCTGCCGTCGGGCCGGCGTCAACGTGAAGCAAGGCGGGACCTACCTGAACATGGAAGGGCCGCAGTTTTCGACCAAAGCCGAGTCGAATCTCTATCGCAGTTGGGGCATGGACGTGATTGGCATGACCAACCTGACCGAGGCCCGGCTGGCGCGTGAGGCGGAGCTGTGCTACGTCACCGTCGCGATGGTTACGGATTACGACTGTTGGCACGAGGAGCACGACCACGTCTCCGTGGAGCAGATTGTCGGCGTGCTGCTGAAGAATGCGGAGCATGCCTGCAACGTGGTGCGGGAAGCAGTGGCCGCCATGCCGAAGACGCGCGCGTGCAAGTGCGGCTCAGCGCTGAAAAACGCCATCATTACCCAGAAAGACATGGTGCCGGCCGCGACGCTGGAACGCTTGCGGCTGCTGGTCGGCAAATATTTCAACTCCGAACAGAAAGCGGGAACATAGGACTTGTCCATTCTTGTCGTTGGGTCTGTCGCATTCGATACCCTGAAAACTCCTTACGGCGAGCGCCAGAAGATACTGGGCGGCGCTGCGACTTATTTTTCACTTTCCGCCAGCTACTTCACCGATGTGCGTGTGGTGGCCGTCGTCGGGGAAGACTTCACCCCAGATCTTGAGGCCGTGATGAACAAGCGAGGTGTGGATACTCGCGGCATTCAGCACGCGAAAGGGAAGACCTTTCACTGGACGGGTGAGTACGGCGAGAACCTAAACGAAGCCAAGACGCTGAATACCGAACTGAACGTCTTCGAGAAGTTTGAGCCGCAGATTCCGGCCGAGTATAACGACACCGACTTCCTGTTTCTCGCCAACATCGATCCCGTGCTGCAATCGCGGGTCCGCGATGCCATGCAGAGCGTGAAGCTGGTCGGCGGCGACACCATGAATTACTGGATCAGCGGGCATCGCCAGAACCTGGGGCAGATGCTGAAGCGGGTGGACGTGCTGCTGATCAACGACACGGAAGCCAAGATGCTGGCGGGCGACAGCAGCTTGCCTCGGGCCGCGCGCAAAGTGCTGGAGTTGGGCCCGCGCGCGCTGGTCATCAAGCACGGCGAATATGGAGCGACCATCTTCTTCCGCGATGGCGAGTTCGCCGGCGGGCATCATCCCTTTCGCGCGCCGGCGTTGCCGCTGGACGAGGTACGCGATCCCACCGGCGCCGGCGACAGCTTTGCCGGGGGCTTCATGGGCTACATTGCATCGCAGGGCGAGGTCAACCGCCGCGTTCTGAAACACGCCATGTTCTACGGCAGCGTGATGGGCTCGTTTTCGGTCGAGCGCTTCGGCACCGAGCGGCTGCAATCGCTGACGCGCGACGAGATTGACGCGCGGTTCGAGGTGTTTCGCGAATTGACGCATTTGGACTAGGGTCGCATCACAAGTGCTTGAGTAACTACTCCCGATCTCCGCGCACCGACGTGCACCCCGATCCCTGGCAGCAGCAGCGCCACGACGCGCGCTTCACACTGTTGCTTGGCGCGCTCTCCATCGCGGCGCTGCTTTTCTATTACGTAAAGCAGGATCTTCTTCTTTACGGCGACGCGGTTGCGCACATCAACATCGCTCGCCGCGTGGTGGACAACCGGCATCCGCTGATGTCGCTCTCCGAACTTGGGACTGTGTGGCTGCCGCTGCAGCATATCGCCATGCTGCCGTTCGTGTGGCTTGATCCGCTATGGCGCAGCGGCGTCGCGGGTGCAATTCCCGGCATGGTTGCCTACGTCCTCGGTGCGCTCGGCATCTTTCGCCTGGTCAGCGGCCGCGCCCCAAGAGTTGCCGCTTACTTCGCCGCAGCCATGTACGCGCTCAATCCCAACCTGCTCTATCTGCAGACCACGGCGATGAACGAGCCCATCTTTCTGGCCTTCTTCATCTGGGCGCTGGTTTATCTGGACGAGTTCGGGCGAGGCTGCTTTCCAAGTGCCGACTCTCGAGCCATGCCTGCTCGAATGATCCCCAACCGCGCGATGGAAGCTTGCGGCATGGCGCTCGCCGGCGGAGCCTTTACGCGCTACGACGGCTGGTTCATCGCCATGCTTGTTGGCGTTATCGTTACCGTGATCGTTGCGATTTGGTGGCGCCGCACAACGGACAGAAGCTGGCGCCGCGCGATGGCGAAGTCGTTCCTCGAGTTCCTGTTGCTGAATGCGCTGGTTCCGGCCTTCTGGCTCATCTATACCTATTGCATCTCCGGCTACGCGCTTGACTTCGTGAACGGCCCGTATTCGGCGAAAGCGATTGCATCGCGCAGCACATTCGCTTATCCGGGACAGCGCTCCCCTTTCACCGCTGCCCTGTACTTCCTGAAGTCCGCCAAGCTCAATATTGGAGCGGAAGCCTGGAGCCAGATACTGTTCCTTGCCGCTTTAGCTGGAACAGCAATTGCTGTCTGGCAATTTCGCCGCTACTGGGTTTTCCTGCTGCTCTGGCTGCCACTTTTCTTCTACGCACTTTCGATCGCCTATGGCAGCGTGCCCATCTACATCCCCGTATGGTATCCATACTCCTTTTACAACGTCCGTTACGGCCTGGAATTGCTGCCGGTATTCGCGGTGTTCACGGCGTTGCTGGCATCGTCCCTTGCGGAGTGGGTGAAGGAGGCTGCGTTACGCAATGCAGTCTGGTGTGCGCTGATCGGCGTTGTCGCTGGCAGCTATTTGTCGGTCTATCGCGACGCGCCGATTACATTACGCGAGGCGCGGGTGAATTCCCGCGGCCGCATGGCCATCGAGCGGCCCCTGGCGAATTACCTTGGAGAGCTGCCCCGCTCGATGACGCTACTTATGTACACTGCAGAGCACGCGGGAGCGCTGGAAGTAGCAGGCGTTCCGCGGCGTCACGTGATTTCCGAATCGGAGCATCCTGACTGGGAATGGGCGCTGCTCGAGCCGGGACGCCACGCCGACTATGCGGTCGCATGTCAGGGCGATCCGGTGTGGCTGGCGATGCGGTCGCAGCGCGCGGAGTTTACCGAGTTGATTTCGATTAGCGCGCCGGGCCAGGCTCGTTGCACGATCTATAGACGAAAGGAAGGTTAGCGCAACTTCAGAAACTCCTCCTGTGTGATGCCAAGTTGCCGGAGGATCTTGAAGAACAACGGAGGACCGATCTCTCGACCGCCATGAAGGGGAATAGTGACAGCCCGCCCGTCTGCGTGATTCCAACGCTCGTGACTACCGCTCTGTCTCGTCTTGGAGAAGCCCAGCCTGCGCGCCACATTCTGGAAGTCTCGAGCAGTGCCGCTAGGCATGGACGATTTCGGTGGTGTCAGCGGGCAGGGAAGTACCTTTTTCCCGATACTCTTCAGCAATCATCTGGAATACGCTGCCGAGTTCGCGCAGCGCTTCTTCGCGGGTCGGCATTAAAGCGTAGCATCCCGGGATGGCTGGAACTTCCGCCACCCATGCGCCGTCGGGCTGCGCATAGAGAATTGTCTTGTAGTCTTCGAGCTTCACCAAGGATTCTCGCTCGGGCTCAGTCTACCACGGGAACGTTCCTGCATCCCGCACAATGGTCGTTAACACCACAGCTCGTCGCCCCTTGCTACAATCCGCGCAGAATCATGTATGTTTTTCGCGAACGTGCGGATCAGCTACCTACCGAAGGGATGTCTTTCCCGTCGTGCCGATGGAAAACCGTGATCGCGGAGCAACGACTCGCATGACTAGCGTCCCCTTCGTCAAGGCCGCGGCGTGCGGCAACGATTTCCTCATCATTGATTTCGTTCATGCGCCTGCTGACATTTGCGCCTTCACTCGCCGCATTTGCGACCGGCACAACGGAATTGGCGCCGACGGTGTAGAGTGGCTTTTGCCTGCCAAAGACGCGGACCTCCGCGTTCGGCTGCTCAATGCCGACGGTTCCGAGGCGGAGATCTCGGGCAACGGAACCCGCTGTGTCGCTGCCTGGTACTGTGCTGAAAACAGCCGTGACTCAGTTCTAATTCGCACGGGAGCCGGTCTGAAGACCTGTACACTGACGGCGCGCGACGGCTGCACTTTTGAGTTCCGCAGTTCGATGGGTCATCCTGAGACGGGAGAAGTGTTTCCCGTCAAGACCACATATGGGGAGATTTACGGCGTGCCGATTTCAATGGGCAATCCGCACTATGTCGTCTTTGTCTCCGAGTTCGAGTTAGGCTGGCAGGCCATCGCACAACAAATCTCCGCCCACACCGATTTCAAGCACGGCGTGAACGTGGAATTGGTGAAAGTTACGGGCGAGAAGGAGATTGAAGTGCGTTTCTACGAACGTGGCGTCGGCGAGACGTTGTCGTCGGGCACAGGCTCCTGCGCTGCGGCGGTCGCTTCCATTCACGCCGGCAAGGTGTGCTCGCCGGTGCGTGTCGTTGCTCCCGGAGGAGCACAAAAGGTCGAATGGGAGGAAGAGGTGTTTCTGCGCGGGCCGGCCACGCTGCTCTGCCGGGGTGAGTTTTTCGTTTAAGAGGAGCCAACCTGATGCCATCGTCTGTACAACCTGAGCGTCTGCGTCCGCCAGCCTTGCGATCCGGCGATACGGTCGGAATCATCGCGCCGGCGGGCCCGATTGGGCCTGACACACTGGAAGCCGGATGCGCGAAGCTATTACGGATGAGTTATCGGCCGTTTTATCTTCCGTCGATTCTGGAGCGTGACCTGTATTTTGCCGGGTCGGTGGCGCGGCGACTCAATGAATTGCATGAGATGTTCCGGAGAAGGGAAGTACGTGCCATTCTCTGCGCGCGCGGAGGGTACGGCTGCAACTATCTTCTGCCGCACCTTGATCTGGGGCTGATACGTAGCAACCGCAAGATTTTCGCGGGCTGTAGCGATGTGACGACGCTACTCACTTACTTATGCGACGCCGCCGGATTGGTCACCTTCCACAGCCCGATGGCGGCAGGAGATTTTGCACGTCCCGAGGGCCTTGACGAAGACGCATGGTTCGCGGCGGTGGCATCGACGAAGGGCTATGAGCGAACCTTCGATGCGAGCGAGGTAGAGCCACTGGCGGAGGGCTCGGCGGAAGGACTTCTGTACGGCGGCTGTCTTTCGTTGCTCTGCGCCTCGCTGGGCACGCCATACGAAATCCGGACGCGCGATACGATTCTCTTCGTCGAGGACCTTAACGAGCCTCCTTACCGCATTGATCGCCTGCTGATGCAGTTGAAGCTCGCAGGTAAGTTCAAGGGTGTGAAGGGGATGATTTTCGGCGAGATGCGAAGGTGCGATCAGCGCGGGGCCGAAGATTACACAATTCAGCAAGTTGTTATGCGCGTCTTGGGCGACTTGCGTGTGCCAATCGCGTTCGGCCTGAAGTCAGGCCATGTTTCCAACAGAAATTTCACGCTCCCCTTCGGGGTGCGCGCGAAGCTCGACGTGGGCGAGAGCGTCACGTTAAGCTACAAGCCAGCCGTACGCAAAGCGCCGGTGAGACGGGCATGACGAAGAAGCG
Organism: Candidatus Korobacteraceae bacterium; assembly: GCA_052147365.1. Lineage (GTDB taxonomy): Bacteria > Acidobacteriota > Terriglobia > Terriglobales > Acidobacteriaceae > Bog-257. The sequence goes on from JBKQKT010000690.1 coordinate 6,787, forward strand.
CATCCATCTAATCGGGATTTGCGGTACCGCCATGGCGTCGCTGGCGGGAATGTTGAAGGAGCGAGGCTTTCACGTTACTGGCTCTGACAATGCATCATATCCCCCGATGTCGGATTTCCTTGCGTCGCTCGGCATCGCCATAGCGCAGCCCTTCAGCGATGCAAACCTGCAGCCCCAACCTGACCTGGTGGTTGTAGGCAATGCGATCTCGCGTGGCAATCCCGAGCTGGAATGCGTCCTGGACCAAGGAATACCGCTGCATTCAATGCCGCAGGTCCTACACGATGAATTTCTGGCTGGCCATAAAAAGCTGGTAGTAGCAGGTACACATGGCAAAACAACGACGGCCTCGCTCCTGGCATGGCTGTTTTATCATGCCGGACGTGCTCCCAGCTTCCTCATCGGTGGAATTCCGGAGAACTTCGGCAGCTCTTTCAGGTTGGGTGCTGGGCCCGAATTCATTCTGGAGGGCGATGAGTACGATACGGCGTTCTTCGACAAAGGACCGAAGTTTCTTCACTACTTCCCGAGTGCCGCGATCCTGACCTCCGTGGAGTTTGACCACGCCGATATTTACAAAGACCTCGATGAGGTGAAGACGGCATTCAAGCGCCTGGTAAACCTCGTTCCTCGACGTGGATTATTGCTTGCCTGGGACGGACATCCCAACGTTGACGAATGTGTCCGGCGTGCTTTGTGCCGCGTGGAACGTTATGGCCTCGGCCAGGGTTCCACTTGGCGGATTGCAAACATCGAGTACACACCGTCGCTAACGCGGTGGCAGGTTTTGCAGAGTGAGGTGCCTTGGGGGCAGTTTGAGTTCGCTCTGGCTGGTGAATACAACGTACTGAACGCGACCGCGGCTGCCGCTATGGCTGCGGACTATGGAATCTCCCAGGATACGATCGCTGAGGCGCTGCGCAGCTTCCGCAGCGTCAAGCGCCGTCTGGAAGTCAAGGCAGAGATTAACGGCATTACTATCATCGATGACTTCGCCCACCATCCGACGGCGATCGCAGGAACGCTGACGGCGGTGCACACGCGATATCCGGGACGCCGATTATGGGCGATCCTGGAGCCGCGTTCGAACACGCTGCGCCGAAGAGTGTTTCAGGATGAACTGGCCCGGAGTCTCAGTTTGGCCGACGAAGTCATCCTGGCAGGCGTCTTCAAATCGGAGGCGATTCCCGAGCACGAGCGCCTAGACCCTGCGGCGGTTATCTCGGCCTTAAGGGCCGCTGGGAAACCAGCGAGGCTGCTGGATACGGCCGACACAATCGTCGAGTCGATTGCGCCGGAGTTGCGCGATGGAGACGTGGTTGCAATCCTCTCCAACGGCGGTTTCGGCGGCATTTACGAGAAGCTTCCAGCGAGGCTCAAATCTCTGCGCGAGGTCTCGAGCACAGCGTGAGCCGCCGCTGCATTGCTGGTCTTGCAATCCTCTTGGCAAGTTTGGGAATTGTTTTCCCCTTGGTCCTTAACGCGTCAACGATCACGCCTGTGACCTGTTCTTCGCCTGTGAGCTCGCCTCCCGCGCCTACGGAATATTTTGTTTCCCTGGCTGATCCTGCGACTCATCTCGCGCATATCAGCATTCGCATCGCGAAGAGTGAAGGCAAGCTCGTGCTCGATATGCCGGTCTGGAACGCGCTCTACCAGGTGCGCAACTTCGCCGCCAACATAGAAGGCGTGCGGGCGCAAGATGCGTCGGGCAGGGCTGCCGAAGTGCGCAAGACAACAACCAGTGAGTGGGAGGTCTCGGCACCCGCGGGGTGCGTAGTGGTAACGTACGGCATACATCTCGATACTCCCGGCCCGTTTGGCAGCGTGCTCAACGCAGATCGTGGCTTCTTCAACTGGGCGATGGTCCTCATGTACGCCCCGACCTTGCGCGAGGAGCCGGTGAATCTTCGGCTGCTCGACGTTCCTGCCACCTGGGCGTTGCGCGACGTGTACGTCCTCGGCGGCGCCGAGCCCGGCCAGGTGAGTCAGGTGGTTGGCGCCGCCCGCAATTACGATGAGCTTACTGACAGCCCTGCCGAAGTGGGCACATTCCGTCAAACATCTTTTCGAGAGGACGGTGCCACTTACCATGTTGTGGTAGACGGCAACCCTGCTGATTACGACATGGCGAAGCTTCAAGAAGCGCTTCGGAAAATCACGCATGCGGTGGTGGATTGGATGCAGGACCGTCCATACGAGGAATACACCTTCCTCTATCACTTTCCGCGCGGGCACGGCGGAGGCGGCATGGAGCACGCCTACGGAACAGCCATTGATGTGAATGCTGAACGCCTGCGCAACGGGTTGTCGCCTGTTGCGGGCGTAACCGCGCACGAGTTCTTCCATCTGTGGAATGTAAAGCGAATCCGCCCGCAATCCCTTGAACCGATTGACTACCAGCATGCCCAGGACACACGCGCGTTGTGGTTCAGCGAGGGTGTAACCGACACGGTCGCCGACATCGTGTTAGCGCGCGCCGGACTGATCGGCGAAGACGCATATCTGCGGCATATCTCGGCGGAAATTACCGAATTGCAACACCGTCCAGCTCACACATGGCAGTCAGCGGAGGAGTCGAGTCTTGACGCCTGGTTCGAAGGCGACGCTTTCTACCGCATGCCGGAGCGCAGCATCAGCTACTACAACAAAGGGGATATTCTCGGTGTGCTCCTGGACCTTCGAATTCGACAACGGACCGACGGCAAGAAATCACTCCGCGACCTATTCCGGTGGCTGAACGACCACTATGCCAGGCAGCGCCGCGCTTTCCCCGATTCCGAGGGCGTGGAACTTGCTGCAGAGACAACTACAGGTCAAAGCTTCGCCGACTTCTTCAGTGATTATGTAGCTGGAGTGAAGGAGATTCCGTATGACGAGTTCTTTCAGTTTGCCGGCTTACATCTGGTCACAGAAACGGTTGAGGCCGCCACGCCCGGTTTCACGACAACCGCAAACCTCGGCGGTCAACCGGAAGTAGTTCGCGTGGACCCGAACAGCGAAGCGCAGCGTGCGGGCATTGCGGCCGGCGACCGCATTACTGCCCTCAACGGCGCCCCGGCTGATGCATTCCTGGACGGCGAACTTTCGCGGATGCGTCCTGGATCGACCGTGCGCCTTCAGATCGAGAACCGCAAAGGCCGACGCGAGATAACCTTTCGGCTTGGCACAGGCGAGCAGCAGATCTATGAGCTTCAGGACCTACCGTCTATAACCGCGGAGCAGCGAGCCCATCGGGCAGCGTGGATTCGCGGCGATGACGAACCTGGAGGCGCTCCGTGATCCGCACGATCTTTATGTTGAGCTTCTGGAGCTTGTCAACCCTGATCGTGGGACCGCCCGGGCTGCTGATCGCGCTTATCACCGGTCACGTCATGCCACTTTACTGGATGGCAACCAGGATGGCACTCCTCGGCGTGCGGCTGGCGGGAGTGAAGGTCGAGATTCGCGGCGGAGAGCACCTGCAGCCCGGACAAAATTACATCTTCATGTCCAATCACGTCTCCAATCTCGATCCACCGATTCTGATTCCCATCATTCCGGGCCGGTGTTCCGTCCTGGTGAAAAAGGAGCTTTTCCGCATTCCGATTCTGGGGGCCGGCATGAGGGTTGCCGACCTCGTTCCGGTGGATCGCAGCAATCGCGAGGCTGCCATTGAGAGTGTGAACGCCGCCGTCCGAGTGCTGGAGCGGGGATTGCATATGGTCATCTTTCCGGAAGGCACTCGCTCCGAGGACGGGCGCCTGCTGTCCTTCAAGAAAGGTCCATTTCATTTAGCGATGGAGTCGGGAGTGCCCGTCATTCCGGTCACTCTGCTGGGCACTTACGAAAGCTGGCCGAAGACCCGCTTCGCATTGCGGCCCGGCACAGCGACGGTTTTGTTTCATCCGCCACTTGATCCGCGCACTTATCACGATCGTGACTCGCTGATGCAGGCGGTCAGCGAAACCATCGAAAGCGAGTTGCCGGCCGAGCGGCGTACACCGGCCGCGCACCGCCAGCCTGCACCGAATATAGATTAGGATTAGAGTGCTTCGCCTCTAGCGGATTGGCATGCATATCCCTGACGGATACCTGAGTCCTTCCACTTGCGCCACGTTATATGTAGGCGCGATTGCCGGATGGTACGCGGCGTTGCAGCGCCTCAAGCGCTCCTTGCTCAGCCGCATGGTTCCGCTCATTTCCGTCTTCAGTGCGTTTGCGTTCGTGGTTATGATGTTCAATCTGCCGCTACCTGGTGGCACCACGGGCCACGCAGTCGGTGTCACGATTGCCGCCATTGTTCTGGGCCCGTCGGGGGGAATTCTGGCCATCTCCATCGCACTGGCTATCCAGGCTCTGTTCTTCGGCGACGGTGGCGTCACTACGCTGGGTGCGAATTGCTTCAATATGGCGATTGTCGGCTCCCTCGTCGCTTACGGAAGCTACCGGCTGATCGCCGCCGGATCGAGCATTGCCTCCAGGCGGAGAATCGTAGCTGCGGCGGTCGCCGGCTATCTCGCCGTGAACGCCGCTGCCTTCGTTGCCGCGATCGAGTTCGGAGTTCAGCCGGCGCTATTTCACGATGCAAACGGAACTCCGCTGTACGCGCCCTATCCATTCAGGGTCGCGCTACCTGCGATGATGATCGGCCACCTGACGCTTGCCGGATTGGCCGAGGCGGTGATTTCCGCCGGACTTGTCGCTTACCTGCAGGTTGCCGACCCGGCTCTTTTGCGTAGCACTTCAGGGATTGCTGCTGGCGCAGAGGGGGCGTTGGCTGCAGGTCGAGCGGTGGTTGCTTCGCAACGTCGATTGTGGCTCGCCGTTGCTCTCCTCATGCTGCTGACGCCCTTGGGAGTCCTGGCTGCGGGCAAGGCCTGGAGCGAATGGTCGCCCGCCGAATTTGCGGCGGCTGGATCGCGGGCCCAGGTCGCAGCAGCAGCGACCATGCCGGCAGCGACCATTCCCACTGGACTGCAGCGGCTGGCGAATCTCTGGACCGCCCCGTTTCCTGCCTACGCCCCGACTTTCGTGAAGAGCACTGCATTGGGCTATTTCCTTTCAGCCATGTTCGGTGTCGGTTTCCTGCTTTCGTTTTCGCTCCTGGTGCAGCGGTACCTTGAGCGGAGGCGTACGACGAGATACTCCGGATGAAGAGCGGGGGATTCATCGCATCGACCATCGTCAGTTTCACGCGTGCGCTTTCTCATGCGCTCATGTCGGAGGAGATTGCGCGCCATCGCGGGCTGTTGCAGGCGCTCGATCCACGCGTACGAGTGATTGGACTGTTTGCCCTGGTGCTGGCGGTCACGCTTTCGCGCCGGTTAACGGTCGTGCTTGCGATGTTCCTGGTGGCAGTGACGATTGCCGCCCTCTCCGGAGTGAGCGTCACACTTCTTGCCAGGCGCGTCTGGCTCGTCGCTCTGGTCTTCACCGGAGTCATAGCGCTTCCTGCGATCTTCATTACTCCGGGGCATCCGATCACGACGTTCGCGGGTGGCACGCTTCGCATTACCGCGACGGGCGTGGCAACGGCTGTGCTGCTAATCGCGCGCGTCGAGACCGCAGTGACCTTTACCACCTTGCTGATACTGTGTACTCCCTGGACGCACGTACTCAAGGCGCTGCGCTCGTTTCGTCTTCCTCAGGAAGTCATCGCGATGCTGGCGATGACACATCGGTACGTCTTTCTTTTGGTCGAGACGGCGAACCAGATGCATGAATCGCGCCAAAGCCGGACAGTGGGGAGACTGCCGGGTGCCGAGCAGCGGCGCATCATGACGAGAACGGCCGGGGTTCTGCTCAGCAAGAGCATGGAGCTCAGCAACGATGTCTATCTTGCGATGCAATCGCGCGGGTTTCAGGGAGACATTCGGATTCTCCCGGAGTTCGACATGAAAGCGTCGGACTATGCTGGGCTGCTGGTATTTCTCTGTGCCGGCATGATCGCGGTTTGGATGGGAAGGTAGTCCACACGTGGCCCTGCTTTACAACTTGCAGGACGTCAGCTTTGCATACGAGCGCATTCCGGCATTGCGTGGGCTGTCGTTGCAAATCGAAGAAGGAGAAAGCGTCGCCCTGCTCGGCGCCAACGGTTCAGGAAAATCCACCCTGCTGCGAATTCTCGATGCACTCTATTTTCCGCAGCAGGGCTCCGTCAGCTTCTGCGGTCGGCGAGTCACGCAGGAAGTCCTGCATGAGGACGGTTTCGCGCTGTCGTTTCGACGGCGAGTAGCGCTGGTCTTCCAGAATCCTGATGTGCAGCTCTTCAACCCGACGGTTTTCGACGAAGTCGCCTTCGGCCCTTTGCAATTGCACTGGCCGAAGGAGCAGGTTTTGTCCAAGGTGGAAGCTACGATGGAACTGATGAAGATTGAACATCTGCACGATCGTCCGCCTTATCGTCTTTCCGGTGGTGAGAAGAAGCGCGTGGCGCTGGCGTCGGTCATCGTGCTCGATCCAGACGTTCTGCTGCTGGACGAGCCGACGTCAACCCTCGATCCGCGCAGCCAGAGCCAGATCATCGACTTGATCCAGGAATGGAAGAGCTCTTCCAAAACCGTTATCACCGCGACCCATCAATTGGAGATCGTGGAAGACATTGCCGGCCGCATTGTCGTACTTGAGGAAGGAAAGGTCGCAGCCAGCGGCGCGCCCGGAGAGATATTGTCGAACCACGAATTACTTCTGCGCGCGAACCTAATACACGCGCATCGCCACTCGCACGGAACTTACCAGCATTCGCATCCGCATTTGCACTCTCATTCAAAGCACGAGCATTAGGTGGCCCACGTCCTGCGGCACTGGCTTTCGACGTCGGATGCCCCAACAGTTACGCCGCTGCGAAATGGGCGCGGCTCAGCGAGACGTAACGTTCCGACGCAAGCAGGATGCCGTGCACGTCGGTGGAACGGCAACAATCCACCGCGCCCATGGCCAGCGCTTCGGTCCACATGCTGTCGTCAGCCAGACGATGAATGCAGACGAATGCGGTGGCCGGAAACTGAGCGCACAGTTGTTTCAGCTCAGGCAGGCCGATGAGCTCCAGGTCCACGACAGCAAACTGGGCCCGGAACCGCGCGACGGCAGAGCCGACATCGTCCTGAGACTTGGCCACGACAAGGTTGCGAAACTGACTACGCAGCACGGCCGCCAGACGCTCGGCAGAGAGAGGATCGTGATAAGCGAGAACAGCATTGATAGGCCGCATGGCAAACCCCTTTGGAAATGGCGGAGGGGGCGGCGTTTGCCAACCCGTTGATGATGTTTGGTTGACGAGCCAACAAATCCGCACCCAGCCGATGCGGAACTACTGTGATGGACGAGCGGCAGCGCTATTTGACAGCGTCGCCAAGTTGCGTTGCGGTTTCGAAAGGCTCCGGCTGAAGCTTGCCATTGCGTTTCAGCAGGATTTCCACTTTGCCTTCGGCTTCCTCCAGTTCTTTACGGCAGGAACCGGATAGCTTCATACCCTCGTCAAAGAGTTCCAGTGCGTGGTCGAGAGAAACATCGCCCTTCTCCAGTTCGGCGACGATTTTCTCCAACCGTTGCAGGCACTCTTCAAACTTGGGCAAGCTCAACTCCCTCGAGTAATTCTAGTGCAGATTGGGCGCGGCGAGTGTAAGAATCCGGCCATTTCTAAACCGAAGCGCTCTTGCTGGTTCCTAAAGCTTCGAGGACATCCACTGCCGCCGAATAGCGTCCGAAGGGGGCGCTGATCTGCGCGCCCTGCACCATGTGACGGACAGCAGCGAGCATGTCGCGAGCGATGGCCACACCCTCAGCGCGGGCGGTGTCGGCAGTTGTCGCCTTGGACATGCGGGCGAAGATCTCGTCCGGGATGGAAACCCGCAACTCGTTCTTCATGAACTCGGCGTTGCGAGTGCTGGTGAGCGGCCAGATCCCGGCCACCACCGGAATGCGGCAATGCTCGGTCCGGCGCAGAAACTCCTCCAGGAGCCGAATATCGAAGACCGGCTGTGTAACCGCCAATTCGGCGCCCGCCTCCACCTTGTATTCGAAGCGACGGATTTCCTCGTCAATATTGGGGCTGCCCGGATTGGCGCCGACGGCAATGACGAACTTCGTCGAAGCACCAGTTGGATTGCCACCGATGTCGAGCCCACGGTTCAGATTGTGAACAATGTTGACCAGACCAATGGCGTCCACGTCGAAGACCGCGGTCGCGTCGGGATAGTCACCCATCTTCGGAGGATCGCCCGTAATGCAGATGAGGTTGCGGATGCCAACAGCCGATGCGCCGAGAAGGTCTGACTGAATGCCCAGTACATTACGGTCACGGCAGGTGTAATGCAGAATCGGCTCAATGCCGACTTGTTGCAGCACCAGCAGGCAAAGAGCCTGGTTGCTCATGCGCGCGGATGCGCGTGGACTGTCTGGAATGTTGATGCCATCCACGCCCACCGACTTGAGGAAGCGCGCTCCCTCGATTTCGCGGGCGGCCTCGGTCCCTCTCGGGGGAACGATCTCCACCATAGTGACGAACTCGCCTTCGGCAATCTTGCGCCCAAGTTGCGAGCGTTCCCGCAGAGGAGGTACTTCTACAGGCTCGGTTTTGGGGGGAGCCGCAGGTCTGCGCCCCTTCCTGGGATGGGGAACGGAGCGCAGAAAGGCCTTCATGACATGAATGTGGTCGGGAGTAGTGCCACAGCAACCGCCGATGAGACGTACGCCGACGTCAACAAATCTTCTGGCATACTCCGCCATGTATTCCGGCGAGCAGAGATAGATATTTCTTCCTTCTACGGAACGTGGCATGCCGGCATTCGGTTGCGCAGAAAGTGGCCTGGTGGTGACCGCCCGGACCCGCTCCAGCGCGTCTAGCATGGCCACGGGACCGACGCTACAGTTACATCCCACGACCTCGGCGCCCCAGGCTTCAATTTGCGGGCCATAGTGCTCAGGGGCCGATCCATCTAGGCAGTTTCCGTCTTCGTCGATGGTGACTTGTGCGACCACCGGCAACTTGGGATTCACATCGCGAGCGGCAAGAATGGCCTGGTGTAACTCCTCCAAGTAGCCAAACGTCTCGAGGATAAGCAGGTCAACGCCTTCTTCGCTGAGGGTTTCAATCTGCTCGCGAAAGGCTGCACGGGCTTCGGCAAGCGAAACCTTGCCCAGAGGCTCAATACGTATGCCCAGCGGGCCAACTGCGCCCGCAACCAGGGCGTCGAAACTCTTGGCCGCCTCGCGGGCCAGGCGGGCACCCTTGCGGTTGATGTCGGCCAGCCGGTCCACACATCCGTGCTTCGACAAACGAAACGAATTTGCGCCAAAGGTGTTTGTTTCAATGATCTCTGCCCCGGCGTGAAGGTATTCCTGATGGATATCGCGGATGAGATCGGGCTGCGAGACATTCAGCTCGTCATAGCAACGGTTGATGAAGATACCCTTGGAGTACAGCAGTGTGCCCATGGCACCGTCACATAAGACAGCACCGGCCTGCAAGCGGGGAATAAGCTCCGTTGGCATTTCTATTCTTGACCTTGGAAGCGCTCGACTTGAATGAACTTTATCTCAAATCGCGGGAAATGGCCATAACTGCTGTGGCGGCCCTGCTGTTGTGCTTTGGTATAATTCATTGGTTTCCAGCAACTTATCCTAATCCTCATTGTGTTCGAGGTATGCGTTTGAAGCGGGTAGCAGTCCTTGTCTTTTCTCTCACCTTCGTTCTTATGCTTGTATACTGCGGCGGCAGCAGTTCCCCCTCGCAGGCCAGCGGTGTACAGCATCGCGCTTTGATCACCAACACCTATTCGGGCGCTCTGCAGATCATGAACACCCAAAACGACACGACCGCTTATACCGCTCAGACGACAAATTCTGCTGGGCAGGTGGTTCCTGGATCGCCAGTGACCATTAGCGTCGGGTCTTCAGTAACCTGGGAAGCGCTGAGTACGAGCCGAGCAACAACCATGGTGTACGACCAGAACGCTGTCGCCGTGTACTTCCTTACCAATTCCAACGAAACCGTTACCGGGTCCGTCGCCCTCTCCGGGCCCGCCAGCATGGGTGTGTTTTCTGCCGATGGCAGCAGTGCGTACGTTCCGGTAAGCACAGTACCTATTTCGGGCAGCCGCGCCGGTGGCGTCCAGGTTCTCAGTCTCGCTAACCTGAGCATTTCGGCTACTTATCCGGTGCCGTCTGCCAGCTCTGTCGCGCTGAGTCCGAACGGACAAATTTTGCTGGTCTTTGCCAGCAATTCAGATTCGGTATTCCTCATTAACTTGCAGGCCACGACCATTGCTGCGGTGGAGATACCCGGGTTCTCCCGGCCTGTAAATGCCTTTTTCAGCAGCGATAACAACACTGCTTATGTACTCAATTGCGGATGGGAATGCGGCGATCCTGCCCCTGGGCAAGCCTCCGTGGCCCAGCTTGATATCCCTTCAATGACTATCACAGCCACCGTACCGGTGGGCGGAGCCAGTGTAGGTCTGCTCAGCGGCACCACTCTGTATGTGGCTGGGACGTCATACACAGCGGGCCCAACCTTCGATTCGGTGAATGTCAGCACCATGATGCGCAACACCGCCAACTCGGTGGCGATTACCGATGGTTTCCATACCACCATGGCGCTCTCGACCAACAACAAGCTCTACATTGGTGCGATAACCTGCAGTAATACCACTGCCGGCTGCCTCTCGGTGGTGAATCTGGCGAACAACACCGCTGATCCACCCCTGCCACCAATGGGCGCGGTGACTGGCATGATCGCGATAGCCAACCGCAACGTGGTGTACGTCATCGAGGGCGGGTATCAGTTTATCTATGACACCACCACTGATATGCCTCAGTCGACGCAGGTGATCTTCCACGGAGCGCTGTACGACATCGTGCAGGTGGATCAGTAGCAGCTATCCGCCGTCAGTCTCCCTTACGGTTCCAGCTTGAGATGATGTACTCCGGCTCGCTGAACGGCGGCCGTCGAGAAAGGCAAAGGGAATGTTCTGCCGTTGTAGTAGGCATTCCACTGGTCATCATAATGCTCGTCAAAGATGTTGCCTGACTGGCCGTTCACGATGTTGAGCGTGGAGTTATCGAGGTCGGAAAAATCTACGGTGAGACGTTCCGACGGCCCGAAGTGAGTTGAAACCTGCTTCACGGTTTGATCATCGCCGGAAAGTGGCTGGCTGCCAGGCCCTGCCCCCTTCTTGAGAATGGGAAAGTGGCTCCAGAATGGGTGTTGCACGTCCACACGATGTACGCGTCCCCACATCCATAGGCCCAGCGAGCGCGGAGTGCCGCCATCATCCACGGCGGCCTGCACCGC